>CALGHW010000386.1 GCA_937916075.1 uncultured Prevotella sp. | reverse complement strand
AGGATGACTGTCGCAGTCGCAGTCAACACTCATATTGTTCATCACATTGATATAGATAATGTCCTTGCCATGGCCAAAATACTCATGCACGGCCTGGGCGGCTGCTGCCATGCTCTCCAGGAAATCATCCTGTTGGGGCAGGTTCTGCCAAAGCTGCGACGCATCGTGCACCTTACCCGCCGTATGGATATAGGCCTTGCCGTCGGTGGAAGCCACGCCGATGCTTTGGTTCTTCAGCACGCCGCCAAATCCGCCCATGGCGTGACCCTTGAAGTGGGCGAGATTGATCATGAAGTCATAATGGGCAAGGTGGTCGCCCACGATGTCATACTTCAAGTGTTTTTTGTCCTTCACCGGTATGCGCATCTGTCCGTACTCGTCCATGAGGTCAACAGCGGCAATGGAGTCAAAGCCGTGGGCATGTATGGTTGCCCAATGCTTGCCCTTGTCCTGGCGGCTTCCGCCGTAAGCCGTGCAACACTCCACCAGTGTGCCGTTCACCTCGTCGACGAGTCCTCGTATGAGTGTCGGCTTCAGATAGTTGTTGCCTCCCATCTCGCCCGAACTGATTTTAATCGCCACGTGTCCATGGGCAGGCACACCAAGTGCCTTATAGATACGCACCAAAGCCTCCGGGCTTATCTCTTTGGTCATATAGACCTTCGACTGGGCATGGAGCGTCACCGCGCTCACCAATGCCATGACTATCAACAATAAATTCTTCATTGTGTGTATTTTTATAATGGTTATATATAAGCAAGTTTACCAGCAGGCGGAAAGTCGCCTGCTGGTCTTTAGAAATTCCAGTTCACACCTCCCGTGAATGTGGCACGGGGCATCGGGAAACCTGCCACCGTCTCATATTTCTGTGCCAGCAGATTGTCGCCCTTCACGAAAAGGCGCAAGCCTTTTGCGGCCCTGTAACTGACCGTGGCATTCCAAAGCACGAAATGCTCCTTCTGTTCGGCCGCGCCGACAGCGGTGTAAAGTCCTGCCACATACTGCCACCCTGTGTTAACCACAAAACGTCCTTGGCGCAAGCTGCCTCCCACATAGAGTTTATGTTCCGGAGCCGAGAGTTGCGGATGGCTCATATGCAAGAAGCTGTAGTTGCCATTGAGGGCGAAATGGGTATTGACATTCCATGCCGTCTCCAGTTCAAATCCGGAGTTTTCCGTCTTGCCCGTATTCACGTTAAGCGGACGGCCGTTGGTCATCTGTGTCTGAATCATTTCGTCGGCCTTCAGATAAAACACATTGGCACCTATCATCAGTCGGTCGCCCAGCAGATGCTGGCGATAAGAAAGCTCATAGTTCATCATGCGCTCCGGTTTCAAGTCTGCGTTGGCCGGACGATACATATAGAGCTCACGGAGGGTGGCGTTGCGGAATCCCTTACTTACCGTGGCCCGCAGCGTGGCTTTGGCCGGGAGGAGAAACACCAGGCCTCCTTGCGGTATCCACTCATCGCCGCTCACGGCATGATGGTCCCAGCGCACACCGGCATCGAATATCAGCCAGGGCAATATATTCTGGCGGAAGTCCACATAGCCTGCCACCTCGTTCACGCTGCGACGGGCGATGTCGGTCTCACTGCCATCGGCCATCGCGCGGTTCCAGGCATGTCCACCGTAATGGAAGAAGTCGATGCCGGCGGTGG
>CALGHW010000385.1 GCA_937916075.1 uncultured Prevotella sp. | reverse complement strand
ATAGAGATCACGGTAGAGAGCACCGGGCGTGTGATAAATCTATCTAATTTCATTATTTGTCTTGTCTTCTTTAGTCGTTAAAATTACTTTCCGAAGTCTTTCTTGAGCTTGTCCAGGTCGCCCTGGTCAGCACCCATGGCCTCGGTCTTCTTCAGCTTCTGCTGATACTGGGCCTCGGTGATAGGCTTGATGTCCTGGCCGTCCTTCAGGGCGGAGATACCGTTGACCACAATCTTGTCGCCCACCTTCAGGCCGCTCTCGATGATATAGTTCTTGCCGTCGTTGTTGGCATTGACCGTCACGGGGGTGTACTTCACCTTGTTGTTGGCTCCCACCACGTAAACAAAGTACTTGTCCTGCACCTGCGACACGGCATCCTGCGGGATGATGATGGCGGTGGTGTTCTCGTGAGGTATCACGATGCTACCCGACGAACCACTCTTGAGCAGGTGTCCGGGGTTGGGGAAGTCGGCGCGCACCGATACGGAGCCGGTGGTCTTGTCCACCACACCGCTCACGGTGGCGATATGGCCCGGATGCTCATAGATAGAGCCGTCGGCCAGCTGCAGCTTCACGGCCGGATAGTCCTTGATGGCGGCATGCACGCCACCGGCGGTCTTGCCCATGGCGAGCACGTCCTTCTCGGTCATCGAGAAGTACACCTGCATGGTGCTGATGTTCGACACGGTGGTCAGGGCCTGCTGGCTGGAAGCGCTCACGAGCGCGCCCACACGGTAGGGCAGGCTTCCCACAATACCGTCGGCCGGGCTGGTTACATAGCAGAAGTCGAGGTTCTGCTTGGCAGAGGTATAGTTGGCCTCGGCCTGGGCCACAGCGGCATAGGCGGCCTCGAGGGCATTCTTGGCCGACTGCAGCTCGTAGGTTCCGATTACATTGTTCTTGAACAGCTTTTCATTGTTGGTGTAGGTCAGTTTGGCTGTGTTCAGCTGTGCCTTGGCCGAATTGACGGCGGCTCTTGCCTGACGCACAGCGGCGGCATAGGTCACATTGTCAATCACGAAGAGCAGCTGGCCTTTCTTCACCATCTGTCCTTCCTGTACGCACAGCTTGGTGATGAAGCCCGACACCTTCGGACGGATTTCCACGTCCTGAACACCTTGGATGGTTGCGGGATAAGTGGTCTGGAGGTCTGCGTTCTGGGCGCCGATGGTACGCACAGCATACTCATTGTCGCTGAAATCGGGTTTTCCACCACTTTTTCCGCCACCGCAAGAAACTAACATTGCAGCAAACGCTGCAACTAACAACATCTTGTTCTTTCTCATACCTATTATTATAAAACTATTTAAATTGATATTATTCTGAATATGTATCTGCCATTGATAATTACGAGGTTTGGCCCGAAAACTATTTGCAGTCTTCCGGTTTTCGAGGTGCAAAGTTACACCAAATAAGTGTAAGGATGTGTTCAGTGTTCCAAAATTTAACTATTATTACCTAAGAAAATTCAAATATCGGCTTTTTAGAACACTTTGAAAGACAATAAATGTTTAATATATCTGAGGCCCGCCTGGCCTATAAGAGGAGAGTATGGAGCAAAGCATTTTTGCCCCATACCCGCTTTTGTGTTTCGTCAGCACTCAAGCCCCATCTGGCGCGCCTTTTCCAGGAGCAGGGCCATGAGCGGCTCCCGCTCGTTGGGCACCTTGTTGTCGAGCACGGCATCCTTGAGGGTCTGCTTGAGCGTACCCACCTCACGACAGGGGCGCAGATGGAACATCTCCATAATCTCGTTGCCGTCGATACAGGGCTGGAGCAGCCGCTTGTAGTCTTTTTCCTTCAAGTCGGCCAGCTTTTCCCGCACCATACGGAAGTTTTCCAAGAACCGCTTTTTGCGGCCCTCGTTCTTACTGGTGATATCAGCCTCACAGAGCGTCATCAGGTCGTCGATGTCGTCGCCGGCATCGTTCATCAGGCGCCTCACGGCGCTGTCGGTCACCTCCTCGTCGGCTATCACGATGGGGCGCATGTGCAGGTCCACGAGCTTCTGCACATACTTCATCTTCATGTCGAGCGGCAAGGCCAGCCGGCGGAATATCACCGGCACCATCTTGGCGCCTATATAATTATGGTTGTGGAAGGTCCACCCCTGGGCATTGTCCCAGCGCTTCGACTTGGTCTTGCCGATGTCGTGCATCAGCGCGGCCCAGCGCAGCCAGAGGTTGTCGCTCCGCTTGCACACGTTCTCCAGCACCTCCAAGGTGTGGTAGAAATTGTTTTTGTGGGCCCTGCCGTTCTTGGTCTCCACGATGTCGAGAGCCGACAGTTCGGGCAATATCAGGTTGAGCAGTCCCGTGCGCTGCAGATAGTCAAACCCGATGCTGGGGTTTTTGGCCATCATGATTTTGTTCAGCTCGTCCTTGATGCGCTCCCCGCTCACAATCTTGATGCGGTAGGCGTTGCGTATCAAGGCGTCGTAGGTATCCTCCTCTATCTGAAAGTGGAGCTGGGTGGCAAAGCGGATGCAGCGCATCATGCGCAGGGGGTCGTCAGAGAAGGTGATGTCGGGGTCGAGCGGTGTGCAGATGATGCCGTCCTCCAGGTCGTAGATGCCGTCAAACGGGTCCACAAGCTCGCCAAACCGGTCTTTGTTCAGGCATACGGCCATGGCGTTGATGGTGAAGTCGCGACGGTTTTGGTCGTCCTCCAAGGTGCCGTCCTCTACCACGGGCTTGCGCGAATCGTGGCTGTAGCTCTCCTTGCGCGCTCCCACAAACTCCACCTCCATGTCGCGGTATTTCACCTGGGCTGTGCCGAAGTTGCGGAACACCGACAAATGAGCCTTGCGCCCGAGCATCTGTTTCAGCTCGCCGGCCACCTGGATGCCGCTGCCCACCACCACCACGTCGATGTCATTGGAGGGGCGTTCCAAAAAGAGGTCGCGCACATAGCCGCCCACCACATAGCACTCCAGCCCCAGCTTGTCGGCTGCAGTTGAAATCTGGTGGAATATCTCTTTGTCAAGTACTTGGGCCAATTCTTCGTCTGTCAGAATCTTCATCTTTTCTATTTCCTTTTCTTGTTTTTAATGTGCAAAGGTACAACAAAAAGTTGAGAATAGGCAATAACGCATACTTCTATTTGGTAAGTAGGTATTCAAAATGAATCGTATAGAGTCAACCAGCAAGTGCAAAATTAAGAATAAACTCTGAAGAACTCT
>CALGHW010000384.1 GCA_937916075.1 uncultured Prevotella sp. | reverse complement strand
TTTTTATCAAATCACCCCTACCCCTCCTTTGGAAAAGGAGGGGACGCAAGGGCTTCTATTCATTTTCAATGGGCTTATTTTCCATCTCCAAAGGGCTTCTATTCATCTTCAATGGGCTTATTTTCCATCTCCAAAGGGCTTTTTTCCATGATGGTGCGGTGAGACACCGCCCCTACTGCTTGGACGTGATGATGCAATGTATCTACTGTGACTTTTTATGACATTCGCTCGCGCCAAGAAAATGAAGCAGCCTGATTACGAAGAGAAAGTTGCCTGATTTCTGGGAGAAACTTGGCAGGCCTCTCTTAGTAATCAGGCAACTTTCTCATTCTGGATATATATATTGCCCCACCTTTAACTGCTTGTCGATGAGGCTACAGCCCTTGGAGGGTGATGACCTCGCCGGGGCGGGTGCTGATGTCGTAGAGATGGGTAGGCGCGAGCAGCACCGGCTCCTGCGACTCGTCTACCGGGCGGTAGCCGTTGGCCGTGGCCTTGCTCACGGGCATGGTCCAGGTGTGGAAGAGGGCGTTGGGATTGTCGCCCTGTGCCGGTTTTAAGGAGAGTCCCGGCGCCGAGAGCGCTGTGAGCGAGCGCAGCCGGAGGTTGCCGCCCAGGGTACTGCGGATGGTGACGCGCTTCAGCCGGCCCTGTTCCCAGGTCATGTCCTCCACAACGAAGCCGCCCACCGCGCGGATCCCCTTCACGTGGCCCTGTGGCCAGGCCGAGGGGAGTGCCGGCAGCAGGTGAACCGCCCCGTCCTGGCTCTGCACCAGCATGTCGGCGATGCCGGCCGTGCAGCCGAAGTTACCGTCAATCTGGAAAGGCGGATGGGCGTCAAACAGGTTGGGATAGGTGCCGCCCCCCTGTCCTTTCTCTATTGTGTCGGGCACCAGGGTGAGCTGCTCCTTGATGAGCTTGTAGGCATGGTCGCCGTCGAGCAGCCGGGCCCACAGACACACCTTCCAGCCCATCGACCATCCCGTGGAGTGGTCGCCGCGCTGCATCAAGGAGCTCTTGGTGGCCAGGTAGGCAGCCGGGGTGCGGTAAGGAGAAAGCTCCGTGCCCGGGAACATGGCCCACAAGTGTGACACGTGGCGGTGGTGGTCGTTGGGATTATCCCAGTCCTCGGCCCATTCCTGCAACTGGCCGTGCCGTCCGATATAGACCGGACGTATCTGGGAGCGCATGGCGAGCAGTGTGTCGGCGAAGGCCTTGTCCGTGTTCAAGATGTCGGCTGCGGCGGCCGTGTGCGTCAGCAGGTCGGCCACCAACTCGTTGTCCATCGAGATGTCGGCATAAAGGTTAGCCCGCGGCTTCACCTTGGGCGCATTCTCGGGCGATACCGACGGGCACACCACGAGATGACCGTTGTGCGGGTCCTTCACCATGAAGTCAACGAAGAATTCGGCGGCCCCTTTCAGGTAAGGATACACCGAGCGCAGATATCCTCTGTCGCCATTGTAGAGGTAGCGGTTCCACAAATGCTGGCAGAGCCAGGCGTTGGAGGTGGGCCACACGCCACTGTAAGCCTTGTCCACGGCTCCCGTCATCCGCCACAGGTCGGTGTTGTGATGGCACACCCACCCCCGGCATCCGTACATCTGCCGTGCCGTCTCGGTCCCCACTTCGCTCAGCTCCTTGACCATTTTGACCAGCGGCTCGTGGAGCTCGCTCAGGTTGCACGGCTCGGCCGGCCAGTAGTTCATCTCGGTGTTGATGTTGATGGTGTAGCGGCATTTCCAGGCCGGGTTGAGTTTGGCGTTCCATTTGCCCTGGAGGTTGGCCGGCTGTGTGCCGGGCTGCGAACTGCTGATGAGCAGGTAGCGTCCGTACTGGAAGTAGAGGGCCACGAGCTGCGGGTCTTCCGTCAGGGCGAAGTCGCGGATACGTTCCTCGGTGGTCTTCTGTGCGTATCGGTTGGGCCCGAGGTCCAGGCTCATGCGGTCAAACTGGCTCTTGTAGCGGTCCACGTGCTGCTCTTTGGCTTCGGCAAATGACTTGTCGCAAGCTTTCAGGTAAGTGTCGATGCGCTGTTGCGGGTCGGCGGAGATGTCCCGGTAGTTGTTGAAGTTGGTGGCCATGGCCACATAGATGGTCACCTCGTCGGCTCCCCTCACGCTCAGACATCCCTGCTGGGCCGTCACCCTTCCGCCTTGGTTCACAACTTTGGCGTTCACCCGAAAGCGGACGCCTCCCGGCACGTCCTCGGCCGCCGCCGTGGTGGTGCCGCTGAGGCTGAGCGTCTGTGGGTTGGCGGTCACGCTTGTGTTACTCCCGTCGGGATGCGTCAGCGAGGCGTCGAAGTTGAGCTGTCCCTTTCGGGAAGCCGTGTAGCGGATGATGAGGAGTTGGTCGGCAAAGGAGGTAAACGCCTCTTCTCGGAAGCGCACCTTGCCCACCTGGTAAGTTACTACTGAGAGGGCGCTGTCCAGTTTCAGCTCGCGCCGCAGCTGGCTGTAGCGCTGGTGGTCTGTGAATTTCACCAGCAGGCTGCCGGCCGTCTGATAGGCGGCGCCGAATCCCTTGTCCTTCGGTCCCAGCACCTGTGTCTCGGCCAGCTTTTGCGCCTCGTCACTGTGTCCGGTGAAGATGAGCTGTCGCAGGTGGTCCAGGTGATTCTTGGTGTCGGGGTTGTAGTTGGTGTAAGGCGATCCCTTCGAGATGGTCTCCTCGTTGAGTTGAAACTCCTCACATTCTGGATTGCCGTATACCATGGAGGCGATGCGTCCGTTGCCTATGGGCAGGGCGTCGTTCCAGTTGTGGGCGGGTGTGTTGTACCACAGGGCCATGTCGGTGCCTGTCTGTGCCTGAAGACTGCCCGACAGGATGACGGCCGTGATGGCGGAAAATAGTTTTTTCATGCAAATGTTTTATGGTTAGTAATATGGTAAATAGCTCAATGTTTATGATGATTCAGTTGCTGGATATCTTCAGCTTTCAGTCCGGTGGCCTTGACGATAGCCGTTATCGGCATGCCCATGTCCAGCAAGTTTTTGGCTACCTCGGTCAAGCCCTCAGCTCGCCCCTCAGCTCGCCCCTCAGCTCGCCCTTGTTCACGTCCTTCCGCCCGTCCTTGCTCAAGGCTTTTCTTGTTGGAGTCCACGAAGAGCAGTCGCTCGGCCCCTAACTTGTCCCAGAAGTCCTCGTAGGCCAGCAGCTCGTCTTTCGACATGGCCG
>CALGHW010000383.1 GCA_937916075.1 uncultured Prevotella sp. | reverse complement strand
TAACAACATCAAGGTCATCATGGCTGACGGCACAGACCCCGGCGAGGACATGATGAACGACAATGACGAACTGGTGTCCTCACCCCTCGACCTGGACGGTGACGGAACAGACGACGTGCAGTATGCGGCCACCAAGGAGAATGTCAAGACCGTGCTTGGCGGTCTGAATAATCTCGGAGACAACGACCACCTTTTCGTCTTTGTGACCGATCACGGCGGTCGGGACAAGGCCAAGAACAAGTCATACATCAAACTGTGGAAAGACGAGAGGCTTTACCCCGAGGAGCTGGACTCCTGTCTGAACAATGTCAATGCCGGCTATATCACCGTGTTGTTGGGCCAGTGCTATTCAGGCGGATTCGTCAAGGACCTGAAGCGCACCAACCGTATTGTCCTGACTGCCTGTCAGGACAACGAGCTGTCGTATGGCTGCCGTGACATCCCCTACGACGAGTTCCTCTACCGCTGGATCTCGGCCGTCAACGGCACGGACGCATATGGCAATGCGGTGGATGTAGACAAGAATAAATATGGAAAAATCACGATAAGCAAAGCTGCATATTATGCGGTAGCCAATGACATGTATACGAAAGGGAAGTACAAGTTTGCCGAAGAAACTCCGTTCTATTCCTATTTTCAGAATTCCGTCGCTGAGGATTTGTCTTTTGACTCCATTCCCAATGTTGTAGACCTGTGTTTTGACAAGCATGAAGTGAAAGATTATGAGATAAAGTCAGTCTCCATTTATCCAAGTAATCTTCCCGATTATACCGAGCCGGCCTATAAAAGAGAAACAATCTCTTTCTGGCACAATGACGCTATTTGGGTAAGGAATGAAGATACAGGAGACTCATGCCGGACAAATGAAAATATATGGATAACAAATACACATGAGTATTTCTATTCCTATGCAAGGGTTATCAACCGAGGTGTGAAGACATATAGACCAGGAAGAAACACATATTATATTAAGGGGTGTTGGGCCAAGGCCGCTTTATGCCTGAGTAAAGATATGTGGCTGGGATATTACGTTGATTCTTTCAACGAGACTTATAGAGGCAACCTGCTGATGTCTGCCGCTGTGAAAAAAATGATAGAGCCGGGAGAGTCTGTTGTCATCAGCTCTGTGAATGACTTGAGAAACGAGGATCTCTATAAGGAAAACGGCAACAAGGATTTCTCATTCCCTTTATGCATCTTAGGTTATATTGGGAAAGAGAAACAAGGCGTTGCTTTCCATGAAGATTCTATGGAGATAGCCTCTGTTTGGGATACGGACAAGCTGGTACAAAACAACACCCTCATAAAAAGACCTTCAGAACTTTTGATGGCGAACATTGTGAATTTCAGGAAAGGCGATATTCGGTGGAAAGTCCTTCTTCAAAGGACTAAAGATACGGAAGAGCTCCTTTCCCGCGCGGAGCTGTTCGCAGTGACCAATATTGACGGCGTCAAATCAACAGACAATTGGCAAGGCAGCATAAGCGCCAATGACGATAAACCCTTCAAAAGGGTAAAGTTTACGGGTGACTACAACTTATTGCCCGATGTGAAAATGAAAGCCTTCCAAGAAAAGATGGTGACTGTAACTTGTAATTTTCGTGCCGATGAGGCAATAACAGAAGAACTTTTATATGATGTCAATCTGATTCTGGTAGATGAGCAGACTGGACTCAGACTGGGAGGGGAGACATTCCGAATCGTCCAAGAACCGAGACCGGCCTTGCTCCCTTCCATAACAGTAAAAAACAAGGACAATGCCTTCATCGAGGTCCAGATCAGGACTCG
>CALGHW010000382.1 GCA_937916075.1 uncultured Prevotella sp. | reverse complement strand
CAAGATTCTCAATCTTGGCATAGGGGTTCGATTCCCCTATCCACTACCACAACAAAACCGAAAGAGCTTTGGATTATTCGTAATCTGAGGCTCTTTTTGTTTTAGGCATAAAAATTATCAACCCATCATTACACAAGATACACAAAAAGCAAATAAGAATCATGCAAAACCAGTTTTCAAGAACCCAACTGCTGTTTGGCAAACCGGCCATCAACACACTGGCAGGCAGCCGGGTGGCCGTATTCGGCATAGGCGGTGTGGGTGGATATGTGGTAGAGGTGCTAGCCCGCAGCGGTGTGGGCGAACTGGACATCTTCGACGATGACCGCGTGTGCCTCACCAACGTAAACCGGCAAATATATGCCCTTATCAGCACCGTGGGACAACACAAGGTGGACGTGGCCGAAAAGCGCATACACGACATCAACCCGCGCTGCATCGTCAACAAGTACCAGATGTTCTACCTCCCGTCGAACGCTGACGAGATTGACCTGTCGGTTTATGACTATGTGGTAGACTGCATCGACACGGTATCGGCCAAGATTGAACTGGTCAAGCGCTGCCACCAGCTGCACATACCCATCATCAGCTGTATGGGCGCAGCCAACAAGATGGACGCAACGGCTTTCCGCGTGACCGACATCAAGAAGACCAAGATGGACCCGCTGGCCAAGGTCATCCGGAAGAAACTCAAAGAGCTGCACATCCCGAAACTGAAGGTAGTATACAGTGAGGAGCAGCCGCTCAAGCCCTTTGAGGATGCCGAGATAAGTTGCCGCTTCCACTGCATCTGCCCCAACAAGGACATGCGCAAGTGTACCGACCGCCGCAACATTCCAGCCAGCAATGCCTTTGTACCGGCAGCAGCCGGACTGATTGTAGGCGGCGAGGTGGTCAAGGACCTCATCAGCCTGGCCGGCACCATGCGCATAGCCCCCGATGACGCAAAGGACAACGAGGCCGCACAAAAGGCACAAGCCCGGGCCGACGCACACCTGCAGAAAGTGAAGGAGCTACGGGCCCAACAACGCAAGGAGAAGCAAGAGGAGGAGCAAAAGGATTAGCCCCTTCTCTTCCTTAATAGGCTGAGCCCCAAGTCCCGCGCCATGACAGCCACCATCTTGCCGATGGACAGAATATGGGAAAGTGTGTGCCAGAGTCAAAAAAGAAAGCGGAGACGCGGCTATGGTGATGTGCCATTGC
>CALGHW010000381.1 GCA_937916075.1 uncultured Prevotella sp. | reverse complement strand
TCATTGTAATTGATTTGGCCCAAAAAGCAGATACCCTGCGAGTCCTTGCGCTTGGCGTTGACGAGATGCTCGCGCTCGGCAATCTCCCTCACCTCCTCCTTCTGGTAGTGGCCGATGGGAAAGAGTGCCTTCTCCAACTGCCAGTGGTAAATCTGCGCCAGGAAGTCGGTCTGGTCCTTCACTGGGTCGGGACTGGTGGTAAGCCACTTCTCGCCATTGATGATTTCGGTCTGGGCATAGTGTCCGGTGGCGATGAGGTCATATTCATGCCCCCGTTTTTCGTGGAAAGCCCCAAACTTGATGAGCCGGTTGCACATCACGTCGGGATTAGGCGTAAATCCGGCCTTCACCTTCTCCATCGTATAGCGGGTCACCTGGTCCCAGTATTCCCGATGACAGTCCACCACCTCCAGCCGGCAACCATAGCGCCGGGCCACGGCTGTGGCCATCTCCAGGTCTTCCTCGGAAGAGCAGTCCCACTCCTCCTTCTCCTCTGGTCCTATCTTGATATAAAAGCAGTCGGGGTGCAACCCCATGGAGGACAGCTCATAGACCACCACTGAGCTGTCCACACCGCCCGACAACAGGACGGCTATCTTCTTGTCTTTCAAATTCGTATCCATACAGCTTGCAAAGTTAGTGCAAATCGAGAGGAATACAAAACAAACTTGTTTGTTTTTATACCCGAGATGCAGCCTAACTTATCTTAAAAAGGCCCATCCTGACATTGCTCAGTCTATGTGAACAATGCCAGGACGGGCTTTTTCTGGTTTTACGCCCTTGACAAGTTTATTTTGTGGCCGTCTTCAGCGTCTGCTTCAGGCTGCCAGCCTTGACATTCACCTTGACCGCCCCAGCCTTCCGGGTGCTGCGCAAGATGAGTTGCATCCGTCCCTGGCGCATCGGCTTGGTGAAGACATTGTTGAAGAGGTCATTGGTATAATGATCACCATTGTCGAGAGCCAATGTCCGTGCCACAGTCGTATCAGAAAGACTCACGGTGAGCGGCTCAGAGAAGTCGGGCACGATATGTCCCTTGGCATCCACGGCGGTGATATTGACATACTGCAGGTCCATGCCGTCGGCCCGCCACTGGCGGTCCTCAGGCTCCATAACCAGCTTCACGGCCTTGCCGGCCGTCTCTATCCGGTGGCGGGCCACCACCTGTCCGGCCTCATTGCGGGCAATGGCCTCCACGCTACCGCCCTGAGCATAATCCACATCCGTCCAAAGGATGCAGTTGCGCTGGTCTTTCTGGCTGCTCTTGTTCTCCTTGACTCCGACGCTGTGACCGTTGACCAACAGTTCGACACTATGGGCGTTGGTATAAGTCACCACCGTCTGCCGACTGTTCGCCGGGAAGTTCCAGTTGTCGAGAATCATGGGGCGCCCCACTATCACGTCGTTCCAGCTCACACTCTCACCGTTTTTGCTGTCCACCACACCTACACGCACTACCGGCTCTTCAGCCTTAAAGGCCGACTTCACGAGATAAGCTTGCGGATAAGGATGGAGCGTGTGGTCGAAGAAGGAGAAGTTCCATCCTTTCTTGGGCCATCCGTTCGACTCGCCCCAATACTCAATGGCTCCCCAGTAGGCCATGCCCACATGGTGGTCATGGTTCATATTATAATAAGGTTCAAGCAGTTTAGATGTCTCGGCCTCACTTTGGAAAAGGATGAGGTCGGGCTTATACTGACAGTAAGCGTCATATTTGTCCGACTGATAGTTGAACGAGGCCACCTCGGTGGCACAAGCCAGTTCGGGCGGCACGAGATAATCGTTGAATTCCTTGTCGCGGCGGCTGATGGCCCCGGCCCGGGCAGGGTACATGGCTACAGTAGTAAGGCGGGTCGGGTCAAAGCGCTTGAGCATTTGGTCGAACACGCGGTAGGTGGTGACACCCCAGTCGTTGGTACCGGCAAATCCGGCCCATCCCTCCTGCACCTGCAGCTCGTTGCCCAAGCTCCAGAGGATGACACTCGGACAGTTGCGGTCGCGCTTCACCCACTCAGGTATCAGGCGGTACCAGATGTTAGTGAAGGGCTGTCGGCCACCCCAATAGGCATTGTCACTCCACTTGTCTATCAATTCGTCGACGACAAGCATACCCACCCTGTCGGCTATGCGGGTAAAACTCTCACTATACGGATTATGCGAGCAACGGATGGTATTAAACCCGAAGGCCTTGAGCTGGCGCATCATGCGCTCGATACCCCGGTCGAAGCTGGCGGCTCCCAAAGCCCCCATATCGTGGTGGCCGGCATTGCCCTTGAGGAATATCTTCTGGCCGTTGAGCCGGAAGCCAAACTCTGGCGAGAACTCCAGTTTGCGAATACCGAAATTCTCAACCACGCTGTCTACTGTCATGCCGTTGGCCTTGACGATAACTTCGGCACTATACAAGTTAGGCGTGTCGGGCGACCACAGATGCGGGCTCACCACCTCCACATCCGGCATCTTCACTTCTACGGTGGTGTGGTGCTCATGCTCGGGCATACCGGCCTCGGTCTGCCCCACCACGTGGCCCTGGTCGTCCTTCAGGCGAGCCTGCAACTTGACATTCTGCTTGCGCCAGCCCTCTACTTCCACCTGGACACGGACCGTGGCATGGGCCTGACTCACCTCTGGCGTGGAGACAAACACACCGTGGCGGGCTATCCGGGTGGGATTCTGCACTGAGAGAAAGACATCACGGAAGAGTCCGCCACCCGTATACCAGCGCGAGCCCTTGGCGGGTCCTGTCGAGGCGTAGACAGCCACCACATTGTCGGCATCATACCGGAGATAGGGCGTGAGGTCGGCCTCCAGTCCCACATAGCCATAATCCGTAGAGGCTATTTTGTGGCCATTGAGATATACATCACCCAAATAGATGATACCGCCAAAGTCCAGGCTCACCTTACGTCCCTTCCACTGAGGATCGGCCTTGAATGTCTTGCGGTACCATCCCTCACACATGGGCTTAAAGCCGCGGGAACCTTTCGCATTCTGAGTCCAGGGCTGCTCAAACTGGAAGTCATGGGGCAAGTCGAGCGTGCGCCACGACGAGTCATCAAGCGTGGGAGAAGCGAAGTCGGTGGTCTTGTTGGACGGAGTGACCAGACAGAATTTCCATCCGAAATTGAAGAGTTTGTGGTGGTCAGACCCAAACCGAGACAGGGGAATGTTACCTGTCACCTCGGTCTCCTTGACGGTCTGATACTGCGCGGAGGCCGGAACGGTTCCTCCAAGCACACACAAGGTCATTACGAGCAGTAGTTTTTTACTTAAGTTCATTGGGGTTTAATTTGTTAGATTGTAGTATATTTTAGGTTGGAAGTATGTCATCATCACCACGATGACATACTCATCTCCTCATTGTCGGTGCAAATTTAGGAAAAAAAAGACAAACAGGCAAAAGTCTTCCTGGATAAAAAGTGAGAAAGTAGCCTTGTTTCTCTTCCGTCGGCTGGCCCGTCTCAGAATCAATAACATATTCTATGACATTTTTCTGTGGAAAAGTTGCTCTCCATACATCTTTTTGTTGTATTTTTGTATCAGATAAGCTGCGACTCGACAATTTGAAAGCAAGCTTTCATTGCGCTCGCACTTGCATTATCGTTGCAGCACATTAAAGAATAAGCAAATACACAACAACCCTTCTGCCTAAGTCATGACTACCAATTCAACCTCTAAGGTCCCCACATGGGACCAGCTTTTGACTTCCATCTCCGACGGAGCCAAGCACCCCAACGAGACGAAATGGGACATTTTCCGCTACTTACAGCAAAACTACAAGACAATTGGCTCAAAAATGGCCCGCACACTGCTAACCGCCTACATGAAGCTACATGTGAAGGAGCCGTCACTCATCAACTCATGCCTGCTCGGCATGGCCGCAAAAATCAGCGAGACGTATGCCGACTTCCAATTGCCAAAGTTTCTTGAAGCCTTTGGCTATGACTCGTGTCTGCGCAACGAGGACCGGCAGCGACAGACGGGAAAGGGCGGGCGGAAATATCTTGCCCTGGTGGAACGGGTGGACAGGGCGTTACAGGCTTACCTGCTTCATCACCCCGAAGAAAGCCGGGATGGATGCGACGCTATTGTCAGCATGTATGCCGCGGCAATGTTTGAAAAGGTAAAGAACGGACGCAAACAGCGGTTTGTGAAACTGGTAGCTGCCAACGGAACAGCATTGATAGCCGACAGTCACCAGTTTTCTTGCCGGCCGTATGACACTCTGGGGCGCATGTTCGACGTGCTCATACGCCTATCGAAGCAAGGGGGTGAACGAGCCGCGGACATTGTGCCGTCACAAAAGGCGGTACAAGAGGTGTTTGCCACATGTGTAGGCTATGTGGACGGCATCGACGAAAGCCATGGACATATCCATATCTATGACTCGCAGTCGCGGCATTTTGTGGCTACGGCATCCACGCTTGCCCGGTCGGCCGTCAATCTCACAGTCAGAAACGGTGATTTTGTCCTTTTCTGTCCCGTCATTGCACAAGGCGACCATTTCAAGTCGGCAGCCATTGTCGGCAAAGTGGACAAATACAAGGGGTGCGAGACCTTTGGCACTTACACGGCCCGCATACTCTATGTCAACACACAGGAACAATACATCAAGTACGCCGTCACTTCAGATATTCCGAGTACTCCCGAAGGCATTATTTCCAAGGAAGGATTTGCCTCCACGGCCTCCATGGCGGAAGAGGCAAGACGCACGCTGGCCGCAGGACAGTTTGTCCGCCTCACACTTTTTCTGAAACGCGGCAAGGATGGCGTGAAGCGTAATCATGTGGCGGAAGTGTTCTGACTCTAATTTGGCTATTCCAAAAAAAACGTATAATTTTGCACCTCGCTACATTCCGCTTCCAGCGGAGTCGCGCCCTACTTAACGTCAATTCAAACATTGGTACACAATCTATACGCATGATGGAATATCAAATGATAGGCACCTGGTGGTCATTGCTGCCCCCCATTGTGGCCATCGGCCTGGCCTTGAAAACCAAGGAAGTATACTCGTCGCTCTTTATCGGCATCATCCTGGGTGCCGCCTTATACAGCATCTCCATGGGCACGGGCCTCGACGGATTTCTCACACACCTTACCTACAACACCGTGGGCTATGGTCCCGACACCAAGCAATATGGCTTGATTCACTGTCTGTCAGACCCCTGGAATGTGGGCATCTTGGTATTTCTCGTGGTACTCGGCTCCATCGTGTCGCTGATGAACAAGGCGGGAGGCTCCGCGGCCTTCGGACGCTGGGCGGTCAAGCACGTAAAGACCAAGCAAGGGGCACAGATGGCCACCATCCTGCTGGGTATTCTCATTTTTATCGACGACTATTTCAACTGTCTCACGGTAGGGTCTGTGATGCGCCCCATCACCGTGCGCCACGGCGTGACCAAGGAGAAGCTGGCTTATCTCATCGACTCTACGGCAGCTCCGGTATGCATCATCTCGCCCATCTCCAGTTGGGCGGCAGCCGTGTCGGGGTTCGTCTCCGGCGACGAGAACGGACTGGCCCTGTTCTGCCAGGCCATCCCCTTCAACTTCTATGCCTTCTTCACCCTCATCTTCATGACGGGCATCGTCATGGCCAACTTCGACTTTAGGTCGATGAGCAAGTATGACGCCCGGTGGAAGGAATGGTACGAACGGACTGGCGGGGGAAAACTCGACGAGGTGAGCGACACCAAACTGCATATCGTCAAGCACGGCGTGGGAGCCGGACAAAACGGAAGAAAGGAAGACAAGGAAGCGGTGGCCAACCTTGTGATACCAATTGCCATGCTGATTGTATTCTGCATCACGGGCATGATTTACTCTGGCGGATTTTTTGATGCCGGCCACGCCAATTACCACGACTTCATCAACGCCTTTGCCCAAAGTGACGCTTCCATCGGCCTCGTGATCGGCTCACTGGCATCGCTGATACTGACCGTCATCTTGTTTACGGTGCGCCATACGCTGCCTTTCGACGAGGCGATGAGCAGCCTCATCAAGGGGTTTGAGGCAATGGTACCGGCTATTCTCATCCTGACACTGGCCTGGACACTGAAGAGCATGACCGACTCTTTAGGGGCGGCCGAGTATGTGTCGGGCGTGGTGGCAAGCAGCGCCGCCGGACTGCAGATGCTCCTGCCGGCCATCATCTTTGTCGTGGCGGCCTTCCTGGCCTTTGCCACCGGCACTTCGTGGGGTACGTTCGGCATCCTAATTCCCATCTGCATCGCCGTGTTCCCCGCCACCGAGCCGCTGCGTATCATCTCTATCTCTGCCTGTATGGCCGGAGCGGTGTGTGGCGACCATATCTCCCCTATCTCCGACACGACCATCATGGCCAGTGCCGGAGCGGAATGTAAGCACGTGCACCATGTGTCGTCGCAACTGCCTTACGCACTGACCGTGGCGGGCGTATCGTTTCTCACCTTCATCGTGGCGGGCATCACCCAAGGATTGGGCATTGTCATGAGTGGCGTGCTGTCATGGATATGCGGACTCGCCTTGCTCACCGTTACCCTGACAGTGCTCAAGAAGAGAAGCAAGCGTCAGGCACGTGTCCATCAATAAGTCAGGTTGTAACGGTCAAGACACTGGATGAGTCTATACACTTCCTGACTACACGACGACGGATAATAAAGACGGATGGTGACCCATCTCTCGATTCCTTCTCCGGAAGATTCCCCGAGGGCTGTTTTCTGCCAATAGCCGACGGTCTCCGCAGTGCTATGTTCTTCACCTGTTTCCACTTTCGCAGTTTCCTGGTCGCAAAAGCCCGCTATGACATAGTGATGTTTTCCCTTATGGCTATAGGTAACCTGTGACAAATCTCTTTTATCTTGCACATACCGCTGTCGAAGCGTCTCTTCAGAAGTATTATAAGAGCCGGCGACCTTCAGCACGATGCCGTGCCCCATCCGAAAGCCGCATCCGTCATTGTTCATCGGCAACGGACCTGCCTGAAAGCAAGACGGATAAAGGAGGGTGAAATAAAATCGGTCGTTATAATATCGGCAGAGTCGGGATCCCGCAAGCTCCTGGCTGACGGCTGAAAGGCGCTCATCTTGTTGTTGCCGCGCCACCTGGGTGGTGTCGAGAAAGGCCATCTTTGTGGAGTCTATCGTTGGATATATCGGAGCATCATCCATAGCGTCGGACGGTTCTTCATCCATGTCACCAGACGGTTTCTCATCCTTCATTTCCGGCTCTGACACTTGCACATAACAAGCTTCCGGGGATTCCGTCGAACTCGACACGAGTTGCCTCATTTTGTCGGCCATACTCATGCCCGCAGCCATCAAGCCGCTGATACCCACAATACCCATGCAACCTACTATGGAAGCCCATAGTACATCGCCTTTAATTTTTTTGTTTTTCATTGTCATCACCTTTTTATATTACGCCATTTCGTCATACAAACTTGTCTTTTTGCTGTACGACACGGCAAATATAGTAATTATATCTGGAACCTCTGTCAATTCGCTCCGCCATTTATGCCGATATTTAGTAGGTACTCAATATTAATTGTATAAATAACTTTATCAAATAGTTATCATACTTTCAATTCATCAAACGGACAGCCAACCTTTGTCATGATGCGGTGAGACACAGCCCCCACTACCATGGATGTGATGAAACGATGTGTATGTACATGATTTTTTATTACATTCATTCAAGCCAAGAAAATAAATTTACCTGATTACGAAGAGAAAGTTGCCTGATTTCTGGGAGAAACTTGGCAACTTTCTCTTCGTAATCAGGCAATTTTCTCATTTCAGCCGTTTCAACCGCTCCAAGAGAAGCCTTGAAGGGCTATGAAATATCTTTATATTACGATTTTTAATTTTCAACCGTACAAGTTAAAATATCGATATCCACACACCTTTACCAGGTAGCCTTAAAGCCTTCTCGAAAGCAGAAAATGGCCGGCAAGACTGTCACGCTTGTAACAATAGTCGTCATAGGCGGCCTCAAGAGCGGCCACAATCCGGTTGTCAGCCTGATTCTCCCACATGCGGAACTCCACGTCCTCCTCATACTCGTGGGAAAAACACTGCAGACGGTCCATGTCGAAGCCGTCGCTCCGGATGCCAGCCAGCTCCCGCTCGGCATCCGTGGCATTACACACTTCCTCCACATGGGCTGGTATCATCATGACTGGCTTGCCCATATAGAGCGCCTCACAGACCGACTCAAACCCTGCCGTCGTGGCATAAGCCTTGCAACCGGCCAAATAGCGCAGGAACTTGGTGTCGCTGATGGTATGGAAGGTAAGGGTGTCGTCTACCCGTATCTCCTCGGGAGCATCCTTCTTGTCCCAAAAGAAGTGGAGCTTCACAAAAGGATGCTTCTCGTGCCAGCTAAGCACATCCTGATAGAAACCGGCATTGAGGATATAACCCATGATATAGTCACCGTGATGACGGATGACGGTACGCACCTCACTCCGCAACAAGGGTGGAACGACCTTGATATGCTGCTGCACGTCGGCTGGATAGCTTCTGATGGAGAGAGCCAATTGGACGGTGGCTCCCCAACAAGTCATCCGGGTGAACCACTTCAGCAGGCTCTCCTGCATCGGATACCGACCCGGCATCCGAAATGACGGATGCAGGAAAAGGTATTGATGGCCAATGCAGGCCACAGGCACTTGGGGCCGGAAGAGTGCGCAAGTGATTCCGCACAGTATCTCATAGAAATTGACAACCATGTCGGCCCCGCTCTTCTGGATATGCCTGCGTATCAGACTCAGGCTATAAAGATACTTGGGGGTAAGAAAGATATTATAAGCTATGGAGCGAAGGAGCCCGAACCGGCGGTTGTCCTTTGACGGACAGAAGTTGGGACTGGGAAACAATGTCACCTCGCTACCTATTTTTTCCTTAAAGAAGGCCGGTATCTCACGGTAACAGCTTTTGCCGACCAACACGTCCACCACTTCATGTCCATTCTGCTGGAGCATCTCTTTCAGTGCAAGGGCTTGGGTAAGGTGTCCGCGTCCTTCACCTTGCACAACAAACATTATTTTCATCTTTTCTTTACATCTAATCAGTCTTGATAACTTTTCAAGCGCAAAGATACAAGAACGACATTACAAAAATATTGTGAAACGATGAACAGGATGTGACAACACCAACAAGGGGCACCCGAGTTTTCCCGGATGCCCCTCTCTATGCATAAAATGATTTCTCAAAGCTTGCAAGAAGCGTATAACCTTACAGTTGGGCCAGCTCGATGACCTTGTCGACGGCTGCGCTCAGGCCGTCAGCGTTCTTTCCGCCGGCCTGGGCATAGTGGGGCTGACCGCCACCGCCACCCTGAATCAGTTTGGCGGCCTCACGCACCATCTTGCCGGCATTAAGTCCACGGTCACTGACGAGGTCGTCGCTCAGCATCACGCTCAGCATGGGCTTCTCATGGTCGATGGTACCGATGACACAAAGCAGATTGTCGGGCACAGCCTGACGAATCTTGAACACCAAATCCTTAGCCGAAGCGGCCGACATAGGCAACACAGCCGTGATAACCTGCACACCATTCACATCGCGGGCCTTGCCCAGCAAGGTGTCCTTGGTGCGCTCCACAGCCTGGGCCTCGAAGTGCTCGATGTCCTTCTTCATGGTGTCGTGCTCGTCGATATACTTCTTGATGACACCCTGCAAGTCCTTGGCGTTGTTGAAGAGCGAGCGGATGGCCTTGAGAGCATCTTCGATGTTGTACATCAGGTTCTCACACTCCTTGCCAGTCTTGGCCTCGATACGGCGGATACCGGCGGCCACCGAACTCTCGCTGACAATCTTGAACATACCGATGCGTCCTGTAGACTGGGCATGGATACCGCCACAGAACTCGCAACTGGGACCGAAACGGACCACACGCACCTTGTCGCCATACTTCTCTCCGAAGAGGGCGATGGCTCCAAGCTTCTTAGCCTCCTCCATCGGCGTGTCGCGGTGCTCGTCGAGCGGCAGGTCCTGACGAATCATCTCGTTGACCATGCGCTCCACCTGGCGCAGCTCCTCATCGGTCACCTTCTGGAAGTGGGAGAAGTCGAAACGCAGGGTATCTGCACTGACATACGATCCCTTCTGCTCCACGTGGTCACCCAGCACCTGCTTCAAGGCATAGTCGAGCAAGTGGGTTGCCGTATGGTTGGCGGCACTGCCGGCACGCTTGTCGGTATCCACACAAGCCATGAAGTCGGCCTCCACATTCTTGGGCAAATTCTTCACGATATGGATGCTCTGGTTGTTCTCTCGCTTGGTGTCGATGACATTGACTGTCTCGTCCTCGCAAACGAGCACACCGGTGTCACCCACCTGGCCACCCATCTCGCCATAGAAAGGCGTGTGGTCGAGCACCAGCTCGTAGAAGGTGTTCTTCTTCTGGGTAACCTTGCGGTAGCGCAGGATGTGGCACTCATACTCACTGTAGTCGTAGCCTACAAACTCCTGCTCACCCTCACGCAGCACGACCCAGTCAGAATTCTCCACCTGGGCGGCATTGCGGGCACGGGCCTTCTGCTTCTGCATCTCCTCGTCAAACTGCTTCTCGTTGACGGTATATCCGTTTTCACGGCAAATCAGCTCGGTCAAGTCGAGCGGGAATCCGTAAG
>CALGHW010000380.1 GCA_937916075.1 uncultured Prevotella sp. | reverse complement strand
AAACCGACGCAGATAAGGTGCGGTATAGAGTGCGTCACTGGCCTCCAGACGAATGTCATAAGCATCAGCACAGGTATAGACAAGGCAGGTAAGGTCAATGTCGGTATACGTTCTGGACAACTGGGTTACACGGCCGTCGGCACCTGCAAGCTGCAACAGGGGATTGAGCCTGGGGCCTTGGAAGGAGAAACATACCGTGGGTTGCAGGTGCAGACTGCCGCAGAACGAGGCAAAGGAATATTGGGCCATCCGGTGAGTAGACTTCCACTCCAGCTCCGTCTCCCGGATAAAATCCGCCACGGACTTCTCTGAATCCACATTGGCCAAGACAGGAACGGTCCTGACAAACATACCGTAGGAATGTGATAGCTCTTTGTCTTCACGTCCATGACGCACAGAGGTATAGGCCACTTGCCACCGGCGGCTGAGCCGGGCTATAAGCAGACTGAAAGCGGCCTGCATCAAGATATTAGGTTTGACCTCATGCGCGGCACACCAAGCGTTGACATCCGCCGACGGCAGTGCTTCGTGGACCACCAAGGAACGACCTGACGCAGCCGTATTCCGCGACAGGGGAGTGAACTCCACCCCTTCAAATTTCTTCAAATAATACTGTCTTGCCTCTTCAAAAGCGGCCGTTCCCATCAGTTTTTGTTCTTCTTCAGCATAGGCATAAAGCGTTTTCCGTTCAGGCTTCATCGGCTCGCCCTCGTAGACGGCCACCAAGTCTTCACAGGGGAAAAGGGCAAACACCGTCAGGCCGTCGGCAATCGTATGGTGAAAGTCATAGAGCAAGTAGCTCCGGGTTGGCGCCTCTATGATTTCAAAGCGGCAAAGCGGCTGATTGCCCACCAGTTTAAAAGGACGCACAAAGCCCTGTCGGATATAATCGGCGGCTTCGTCATCGGTCATCTTTCTGCGGTCTACAGGTATCTCCATCGACAAGTCTTCCACCTGCCACGGACAGCCCTCTTCGTCTATCACAAAACGTGTGTGTAATACGGAATGACCGGCTATAACACGCCCGACGGCTTCCTGCAGCCGGTTGAGATCCACACAGCCCGGAAGGTCTACCGCAAATGAAAGATTATAGCGGGTCAGCTCCGGATTATTCATGCACTCTATAAAAATTCCCTGTTGGGACTGGGATAAAGGATATTTCTTCATACTACGTTACAAGTTAAAAACAGGTCTTTAAACACGATGCACCTACCCTCAAGGCTTGAAAGAGGTCATCACTCCATCACAAAAGTAATCAGAAAAAAACATCCCTACAAATCTGTCCCCATTTTTCTTTATCTTATAAACTTTTTTTTCATTTTCCCTTTAGCGATGTTCAAGAAAAGAATTCAAACTGTACGGTTGGAAAGGCTGCGGGTGCCGTGTCTCACGGCACAATAAAAAGGCAGTGGGAACTGACAAACAGACGGACAGATGACATCCCACTTGAATCATGAACAAAAAGGCCCCCACTTATCCTGTTTTGTTGGCCATCTTAGAGCCGGTCACCAAGGTGAGCGGAGTAGGCCACCAAGGTGAGCGGCACGGGTCACCAAGGTGACCGGTA
>CALGHW010000379.1 GCA_937916075.1 uncultured Prevotella sp. | reverse complement strand
GGTGTTCTGCGGAATGGTGTATTTGTTGCCTTCTTCGAGCCATTGTGCCGTAGGCGGGATGCCCGATGCGAAATCGCCGGCATTGTATGTGATATAGTAGGTAGGTTTCTCCTTGAAGCAGATGTTGATTGTGCGGTGATCGGTGATGTTATACTCCAGTTCATATACCGTGCACTTTCCTTCTTCCGCCTCCTCATCGTCCGGCTCAATCTTTCTTAACACAAATGTGGTCATGTTCTCCCCCGATGCCGTGCCCCACGTACCGTCAGCATTAGGCTTCACATTGATGGTGGTCGACAAATTGTGGATGTCTACCATATCAACGCTTCCGTCGGTGTTCATCGTCAACACAGCGAAAGGATTGCCGTCGGCGTCTGTCTTTGCAGGGTATGTAATCTTGTCAAGCTCATAACCGAAGAAACGTTCAAACCGTAACTTTACGTGGTCGCCCTTTTGTATGGCATATCCGCCATCCTCCAGCTCTGTTGTGCCATAGTCAGATGAGGCCGACACCTCATTGATTGCGCCATGCTGGTCGTCGTCCACATCCACATGGAGGTTCACCATGTTGGCTGCCTTCATGGTAATTTCCATCCACTGGTAGTAAGAATAGTCGTCGCCTATGACTACGGGCAATCGTGTT
Organism: uncultured Prevotella sp.; assembly: GCA_937916075.1. GTDB lineage: Bacteria > Bacteroidota > Bacteroidia > Bacteroidales > Bacteroidaceae > Prevotella. The sequence goes on along the minus strand of CALGHW010000379.1, from coordinate 2,788 downwards.
GCCGTGTTGTTGGTGGTATAGCTATATACGTAGATGTTGCCCTTCGGTCCCCCGTTCTCTTCCTCCTCCAGTGTGCTCACACCAGCGTTGAGGCGTTCCTCGTTGGTGCGTGCCCGGTCGAGCGTAGGCACCACACCGTCGATGGTGGTTGTTGACATCTTTGCGTAAGACAGAATTGACACCTTTGTCCCCACACCGGCAGGACACCACAGCGTGGTGCCCGGGCCGAATGCGCCCCAATCGTCCAAATCGGTGTTGCGGAAGTATCCCCTGTCGCCTGTATCACACCACAAGGCCACGTCGCGCGAGTGTGACGAGAGCAAACCGTTTTGCAGCACTTTCACTTCGGCTTTAGCCGTCCAGAACACTTTCTTGTTCTTGTGGATGTCCACCATCTGCGCATAGACCCTGCGCAGGGTCTTCGTTATCGGGTCTTTATAATCATGCGCATAGCTTCCGAAGTCGTAACGTATAACGGCATCGCTCACGCGGTTTTCTGCCGTTGTGGGGTTTTTCTCAAAGACAGGCGTCAACTTCAGTTTGTCGCTCTTAAACGAGTAGGTGTTACCAATCTCGTAGCGGTTACCCTGCTCGTCGGTCCAGTATTTCAGGCTGTATCCTTCGTCTACAGTAATGTTGTTTTCGCCCACATTCTTGTATAAGGTGTAGTTGGTGGGTATGGTGAACGACATCACACCACTGATGTTATCTATCGGCATACTCTCGGCATCCTTGCAAGCAGGAGTCACTCCATTGATATGCACTCCAGAGAGGTCGAACACAACAGACCCCTTGACACCTTTTTTCAGATGGAGACTGATGCTGCAATCCGTATCTCCCATAGTGAAAGTGTGGGTGTTTAACCCACTCGACTTCTCCTCAGTACTCTCGCCCTCAGTCCAATAGTTCACTATGTATCCAGCCTTAGGCTCGGCAAATGCCGTCACCGCAGTTCCCGACAAGAACCAAGCCTCCCGTTGCGCCAGGTTGCCCCGTTCGTCGTACACGTCCTTAGTGAGGTTTGCGTATGACGGTGACATGGACACTGTAGCCAATCCCGCATCGGCTATTTTGGCCGTCACCTTGTGGAGCGCAAGATGTCCATACACCACTTCAATCGTGGTAATACCGTCGGTCACCGTATAGTCGGCACTTGAGACGGTCTCGCCGGTAGTGGCATTTGTGGTGGTGTTCATGCTGAGATACGTGGCGCTGCCCTTCACCCTGAATCCCTTCACGGTATATCCGTATTCAGGCACCGCCTTGATGGTAGCCACGTCGCCCACCTTCAACCGTGAACCCGTGTTTGAGCCTGTACTTGAAAGAGTCTTTGTGATGATGACTTCGGCGTTGCCCGCACTCTCGGCCTTCTCGTTGGGGAAGTTCTCCTTGTCCTCTTTTTCCAGCACATTAACCGCCAGCACATTGGGCAACACGGGATAGGTCACGGTGATGTCCTTGAAGAATCCGTAAGTGGCATCCTGTGCATTTCCCGCTTTGTCTATGATAAACTCCAAAGATGTATCGTCACCGGTGTAAGTCAGCAGCATGGTCTTGCCATCGTCTGCCACCTCCATCTTGGTACAGAGGCTGTCGGCCTTGCTGAGCGCAATCTTAGCATGGTTGTCGCCATCGCCAAACGATGTGGATGTCTTGTTGTCCTTCTTGTCGGAGGCGTGGATTTTCACCTGCATGCCATACACGGCAGGCACGGTAAACCGCAGTCCGTCACTCACCTGTGCGCCTTCAGCCTCCTTTGCGCCGTCGGTGCCGTCGGTCAGGGCATTTACCGTTTTATCGGTATTCACCAGCATACCCTTTGCGGCGTTGATTCTCAGGTCCATGTCGTGGGGCTCTCCTTCCACGGTGGCGCAGCGGGTGTAAATCATCGATGGCTCCGTGCTGCTGCTCAGGTTAAGCGCCGGTGCCTTGGTGTGGTCGAATGGCCACACCACATCCACCGGCGTGTTGATGTCGGTGATGTCAACCGTGTTTTGCGTCATCTTGGGTGTAAGCGTGGTGTCATTTTCAAAGGCATATCGCTTGCCAGCCTCGTAGATAACTGTGCCGTCAGTCCAGCCAACAAAAGTCCACCCCTTGCGGTAGAAGCCAGAGTTGCCCGGCATTGTCACCATGTTGTCCTTGTCGCCCCGGAGCGTCTCAGGCACCTTTCCCTCAATCTTCTTATTGGGGAATTTGAACGACACATAGATAGGGTTGAGGTTGAGCACGTCGATGCTGTGGATATAGGTAGGGGTAGACATGGTGAAGGTGAGCGTGGTAGGTCGCTCGCCCTCATACGTAATGACGATTTTCTCATTGTCGGTCTTGGAGTAAGCGAAAGTGGCAACCACGTTTCCTTCGCTGTCGGTGACCGTTCCCGCACCGCCCTTGCTACAGGCTGTCAGTGTGATCTGCGCCTGCTGCGCCACATCGATTTTGATGGTTCCGTTTTGTTCTATCCGCCATCCGTGCTGGTTGATGTACTTACCGTCGGTGATGGTTATCAGGTCGTGCTCGTCCTGCGACCAGTAGCTCTTGGTGAAGTCATAGTTATATTCATTGCCCGACAAAGGCTCCTCCTTGACGGTAGCCTTGGCATACAGGCGGTAGTCCTTGAATAGCTCGGTGCCTTCGGCCACCTTCTTGGCGGCGATGCCGGTGCCGTCATACCAGCCACGGAACACCATTCCCGCACCAACGGTCACATCGTCGGCACCGTATTGATAGGTCAGCGTCAGCTTGTCGTCGGCCGATGCCTTCGTGAGCGTCTGCTCCCCGATGAGTG
>CALGHW010000378.1 GCA_937916075.1 uncultured Prevotella sp. | reverse complement strand
GCCGCTTCCAGTCGGGCATGAACTTTTACGCACAGATGCCTGACAGCTACAGTCTGGTGCTTAACACTGACCATCCGCTGGTCAAGAAAGTACTGGAGGACTGTGAGGCCAAGACAAGCGAGGAGCTCAAGCCTGTACGCAGCGAACTGAAAGGACAGCAAGCCCGACTGGCCGCCTTGCATCAGACTCAAAGCAAGAAGAAGCCGGAGGAAATCACACAGGAAGAAAAGGATGACCTGCACAACACGGAGAAGGCCATTGAGGAGCAACGCACCAAAAAGAACAGCGTTTTGGCTGAATATGCCAAGGGTAACGACATCGTTCACCAGCTCATCGACCTGGCACTGCTCCAAAATGGAATGTTGAAGGGTGAAGCTCTCGACAAATTCCTGAAGCGTTCGGTTGACCTGATTAAATAAGAGGGATATAAAAGAAACGGAGGGGGTGAGAGGACCAAATGATGTCCTCCTCCCCACCCATACAAATAGAAAAGCCCCATCAAAAGAGAGAAGTTCCAATAAGGACATCCTCACTTTTGACAGGGCTTTTTCTGTATCTTACTGGTATCAGTCGATATAGTCCACTTTCACCACAACCACGCGGATATGCTGGTCGGCCTTGTCTGTCTTCACCTTGGCTATATGCCAGTCGCAAGGGAAGAATATGAGGAAGCGGTCAGGGCGTGAGTCGATGAAGTGCGTGCGCTTCAAGTCATAGTCATAATGTATCACGTCGGGCCGATACTTACAGTTGGGCATGCTGGTGATGTGGTCCAGTATGCCAAACCGCTCGGTGCCTTTCACCACAAACTGGAAGTCGATGTGGTGGTAATGGCTCTCGCTACCGCGCTTGGACAAGTCGCCATTCTCGTCGTCTTCCACACTGGCCACCAGCTTACTGCCTGGGATAGGATGCTTTCCTTTGGGCAAGGCAAGCAAATCTGTCTTGGCCAGCCAGGCAAAGAGCGCTTTCCACTGCTCTGGATTCTTCTGGTACTGAGTGTAGAACTCTACCACGTTAACACTCTTGTCCGGGTCGGCACCCGTGTAGCCCTGACGCCACTCGCCTTTCTTGAGCCACTTGGTGGCCTCCTTGGTCAGAGCGGCCGACGGTGAAGGCTTGGTATAATAAGCATCGGCAACCTGTGCCGAAGCCATCATGGGCATGAGACCGAACAAAGCGGCCATGCCGAAAGTCTTGATTAGATTCATTTTTCTTGATTGTAGTAATATAAAATATCCGTTTTCATTAGTCTTTTGGGGCATTGCTCACGGTAAGGGTGCCGTGTGCTTAGCGGTTCTTGTTATTGATAAACCACGTATGGGTAAACGCCACATAAAGCACCAAGGCCACAATATCCACCCCGGCCGCAACCATCAGCAACAGATGGGGGGCCGACGCCAAAAACGACAGGCCGACAAACATTCCAAGGCCGATACCTGTCTCCCATCCCAACAGATTGGTACTTTGCGAAGTGCCGCGCTGACAATGACGGCTCAACTTGATAAAAAACAACAAGAAGCGTGAGGTGGCTATGCCCAGACCCATACCAAACAGGACGGGCACCAAATAGAAGTCCGTGGCACGCACATGGAGAAGCAAAACCAGCAATCCGGCCAGCATCAGCAACAATCCGCTTACAGCCTCACTCTTCAACTCGGCATTGCGAAAAGCAAAACGCTGGGCCAGCAAGGCCAGCATAAAGCCGGACATCAGCAACCCGTAGAACTGAAACGTGAGATTCAAGGAGAACACCAAACCGGCCACTGCTGTGATGAGCACCAGATTGACAAATAATACCCAGCCGCGAGGCAGGAAGAACCTGTCGAGACTGAACACCTTGACGTCCTCAGACGGTGAGCGGAACGGAAAACGCACAACGGCCACCAAAGCTACCGCCACGACAGCGAGCACCGTTGACAAGGCAAAAACTTCAGTGGCCGCTGACAAACGATAAGCCAGCAGACCAGACATCGGACCGAGCGAGACAGCAAAACGGCCAAACCAGGCCGAACTGTAGTTGGCCTCTGTGCGCTTAAACGACTCACAGGTATCGATAATCAAGGTGCTGGTAAGCACCATCTTGGCCAAGCCAAACAGGGCTCCCTGTATAAAGCGTAGTGCCAAGAGCTGCCCCAGGGACAGACGAATACCCTCATGCTCGGTATAGCACAGCACCGCAGAACAGATAGCTACACAAAGCAAGGCATTGGTACACACATGGTTGCGACGGTAGCGCTGCACAAGATAGGAGCAAAGAGGTCCGAAGGCGAACATGCCTATTGCAAAGATGCCCATCATTGCTCCCAGATAGAGAGTGGCCAGTCCTGGCTGGGTAACCCGAAGCCAGGATGGCAGAACGGGTATCAGGCAGTAAACTGACATTGTGAGCAGCAGGTTGGCTATAGACATCAGCCAAAAATCCCTGTGCCACAGTTTGATATGCACTTCTGTATTCTGTGTGTTCATGTTCGTCTTCGTTGAGGTTCTGCTTGAATGTTCAGTTTGTTAGTAAGACTCGTTCTCGTTGGGGAAGTCACCGCTCTTCACATCCTCCACATAATGGCCGATGGCATCGGTCATCACCGTGTTGAGATCAGCATAGCGTCTGAGAAACTTTGGACTGAAGCCGTTGTTCATGCCCAACATATCAGCCACGACAAGAATTTGTCCGTCTGTACCATTTCCAGCACCGATACCAATTGTAGGCACACTGATTTCTGCGGAAACCTGAGCGGCCAATTTGGCGGGCACCTTCTCCAGCACGACAGAGAAGCATCCTGCCTCTGCCAGTGCCTTGGCGTCTGAAATCAGCTTGGCCGCCTCGTGTTCTTCTTTGGCTCTTACGGCGTACGTGCCAAATTTGTTGATACTCTGCGGAGTCAGTCCAAGATGCCCCATCACGGGAATTCCTGCATCCAGAATACGCTTGACCGTGTCGATAATCTCCACACCACCCTCCAATTTGAGGGCATCACAGCCACTCTCTTTCATGATACGGATAGCATTTCTCACGCCCTCGTCCACTCCGGCCTGATAGCTGCCAAAAGGCATATCGCATACCACAAGGGCACGGTTGACTGCTTTTACAACCGAACGGGCATGATATATCATCTGGTCTACGGTAATGGGAAGTGTGGTGGTATTGCCGGCCATCACATTGGAAGCCGAGTCACCTATCAGAATGCCATCAATACCGGCCTTGTCCACAATGCCAGCGGTGGTGAAATCATAAGATGTGAGCATTGAAATTTTTTCTCCACGCTGCTTCATCTCAATGAAGCGATGCGTTGTGACCTTACGCGTGTCACTTACTAAATAACCTGCCATTTCTATTTTAAATTTATATTTCGAGGTGCAAAATTACACCAAATAAATGTAAAAAACAAAGAAAAGGTGCGAAAAAGCATCTTTTCGCACCTTGCAGGACTCTTTACAAGGACAGTCCTATATAATTGTCTATCACCCGGTCGGCATAGGGAGCAATGGCGTCAGCCGCATTGGTCGTGGCCAGTCCGACGACATACATCCCGGCAGCCCTACCCGATTTCAGCCCGTTGAAGCTGTCCTCAAAGACCACACACTCCGCAGGGATTACTCCAAAGCGTTGGGCGGCTTTGAGGTAGCAGTCGGGGTCTGGCTTGCTCCGCTCAAAATCCTCGGCTGTGAGGATGGCGTCGAAAAGCTGTTTGAATTCGGGACGCTTGGCATAGACGGCTTCCATCTTCAGCTGGTTGGACGAGGTGACAACGGCCGTCTTCACTCCCTCCTGCCTCAGTTGGCGGATAAAGGGTTCAAATCCCTCCACGTAGTCGAAAGCCATATGGGCCTCAAAGTCATTCAACCGCTTGGTT
>CALGHW010000377.1 GCA_937916075.1 uncultured Prevotella sp. | reverse complement strand
GCGCCACCAGCGACATGTCGGGATTCGACTCGCTGGTGGCGCCGCCGCCTCGGATAATGACCACGCAGTCATAGTCTTCCCAGTGCCTGAAGATGGTGTTGAGGGCTGTCACGATACTGTTCTCCACCTGTTCGCCTTGCATTTGGGCGGCAAAGAGCCGGGTGGTGAAGCTGAATCCATAGGCGTTGTCGGCCAGCTGGTTGCAGAAATCGCCGTAACCGGCCGCCGTGGCACTCGAGATGACGGCTATACGCTGGGCGAAGAGCGGCAAGGCCAGTTCGCGGTTGAGGTCGAACACCCCCTCGGCTTTCAGTTGCCGGATGATTTCCTGCCTTTTGCGCGCCATGTCGCCCAGGGTGTATTGTGGGTCGATGTCGGTGATGATCCACGAGAATCCGAAGGCCTCGTGAAACTGTGCATAGACCTTGAGCAGCACCTTCATGCCGGGGTGAAGTGTCTGCCCCGTGATTCGCTCAAAATAGGGTTGCGCCACGGCCCATGTCTGTCGCCAGCACTTGGCCGATGCCCGCGCCACGGGGGTGTTGCCGGCAGGGTCCTTCTGCACCAGTTCGATATAGCAGTGGCCCCGCGACTCGCGCACCTCCGACAGTTCTGCCTCCACCCAATAGGCGTCGGGCAGCATGCGGTCAATGGCCTGCCGGACCATTCCGTTCAGTTCATAGAGTGTCAGATGTCTGTTCATGGTAGGGTTTTATGTGTTTGCTGTCGTTCTTTTTCTGTGGAATATGCCTTATAGAAGTCGGGCACTCCATAGCCATAGATATTGTCGGGATGTGACTGGTTGTTGCCGCTCTGCCGGATGATTTCCATGAGGCTGCGGGCCGATAGTCCGGGCAGTGCCTGCCACAGACAGGCCGCCATACCGCACACGATGGGGGCGGCAAACGATGTACCCATATCCTGCACCAGCGTGCCCCGTCCTGAAATGAGCGAGGCAGGACTGCCGGGTGCCATGATGTCGGGCTTGACGCGTCCGTCCTGCGTGGGTCCCACGCTGCTGAAGGGAGCGTTGGTGAGTTGGGGTGTGACGGCACCCACGGTGAGTATGTCGTCAGCGTCGGCCGGGAAGTCTATCTTTTTCCAAGGCCCCATACCGTTGTTGCCGGCGCTGCATACCAGGACGATGCCCTTTCCGGCCAACATCGATGCGGTATGGGATATGAGTGTGGTGTGTCCGTCCATCTCGGCGTAGCAGTGGTCATCCTGGTGGTTGTCAAACCGGGTATAGCCCAGACTGCTGTTGACGAGGTCCGCCCCCACCGAGTCGGCAAATTCGGCCGCCATGGCCCAGTAGTCCTCCTCCACAGGCTGTTCGCTCTGTCGGTCTTCGCAGCGCAACAGCCAGTAAGTGGCTTCGGGTGCGGTGCCTATCATCACATGGGGTGCCATGGCAGCCATGGCTGTGAACACCCGGGTGCCGTGGTCGGTGCCTTGAAAGAGCCGATGAGACGAGAAAGGCAGAAAGTCTTTGGTGCCAGCCACCTGTGCGTGAGCCAGCGCCGGAAGGCGGTCGGCGTTCTCGAAGCCTCCGTCGAGGATGGCAATGGTCATGCCACGGCCGCAGAATCCTTGCTGGTGCAGCCGCTGTCCGCCCACGGCCGCTATCTGTGCCTCGGCAGCCCCATAGCGTGAGTCGGGCACGGAGTCCCAACGGTTGAAATCATCGTGGATGCGTGGACGGTCGGGCAATGGACTTACGGAGTCGGGCGACTGCCATACCTTGGCCCACCGGACCACACAGGCAAGGTGCTTCATCTCCTCCAGCCGGGTGGTGTCGGGTGTATAAATCAATAAGGTATTGTTCCATCGGCTGGTGCCCACAATCCGTGTTCCTTTCCGACGGAACAGGTGGAGGTAGACCGTACTTACGGGCAGGTCGGTGGAGTCGATGGCCAGGTGTTGCTGCTGTCGCCGCTCCACGGCCTTGGCCGACAGGAAGTCCTGTGGCCTGTCCAAGGTATAGGGCGAGCCTTGCTTGTCTTTCAGCCAGAACCGGAAGATATAGCCCCGTTCGGCCTTGTTGCGCACCTTGGGACTGCCCTCCCACCAGGCTGCGTGGACCATGGTGGTGCAGACGATGAGCGTCAGGAGCAGGCTGGTCAGTCTTTTCATCTTCAATACTTACTTTGCCACTTTTGGAGCATCACATAAGCCACCACGCCCGCCACAATCAACAAGAAAGCGCCCATCTGGAGCGCATTGACCGAGGTGAGCCGGCACACATAACTCACGGCAAGCGTCAGCACGCCCGCCATGACCAGCAACAACCCCACGACAGGGTTGGCCTGTCGCAGGGTTCTGCCTATGTTTCTAAACATTGTCTTCATCATCTGCCGTCATTCAGCTTTTTCCAACGGATTCCAGCCTTGGGCCTTCAGGTCAAACTCATTGCCGTCGCGGGTAACGAGCACCCGTCCATACTTCTCTTCCGTGATATGGCCGATGAGCTTGACGCCTTCTATCTGCTGAATCTTCTCATGGTCGCCGATGGGCACGGTGAAGAGCAGTTCATAGTCTTCGCCGCCATTGAGCGCACAGGTAGTCACGTTCATGTTCAGTTCTTCGGCCATCACCGCTGTCTGGTAGTCGATGGGGATGTTCTTCTCAAAGATACGGCAGCCCACCCCACTCTGCTTGCAGATGTGTATCAGCTCCGAACTGAGCCCGTCGCTGATGTCCATCATCGCCGTGGGCAGGATGTTGGCCTCGCGGAGCTTCTGGATGATGTCGCCCCGGGCCTCGGTCTGCAACTGGCGTTGCAAGAGATACTCCTTGCCGGCAAAGTCGGGCTGGAAGTGAGCCAGCTCCTCGAGGGTTTTCTTGTCGTTCTTCTTCCGGGCCTCGGCCACCTGCTGGTAATACACGCTCTTTTCGCGTTCCAGGAGCTGCAGTCCCATATAGGCGGCCCCGAGGTCGCCCGTGACGCATACCAGGTCGGTGTTCTTGGCTCCGTTGCGGTAGACGATGCGTCCCTTCTCGCCCTCACCGATACAGGTGATGCTGATGGCCAGTCCGGTGTAGGACGACGTGGTGTCGCCGCCCACGATGTCTACGCCCCACTTGTCACAGGCCATGCGCAGACCGCTGTAGAACTGCTCCATGTCCTCCACCGTAAACCGCTTGCTAAGCGCCAGGCTCACGGTCATCTGCCGGGGCGTGCCGTTCATGGCAAACACGTCGCTGATATTGACCATGGCCGACTTATAGCCCAGATGCTGCAGGTCTATATAGGTGAGGTCGAAGTGTACTCCCTCCATGAGCAGGTCGGTAGTGACGAGCACCTCCTTGTCCGGATAATGGAGCACGGCACAATCGTCGCCCACGCCATAGACGGTGGAGTCGTTCTTCGGCTTGATGTCTTTGGTGAGATGGTCAATCAGGCCAAACTCGCCCAGTTTTGCAATATCTGTCATGGATAACCGCCTTTACGCTCTGTTGATCATCTCACGCATGATTTCGGTCATCAGCGGCTGGGCGTTGTTGGCGGCCACCTGCACCTCCTCATGACTCACCTCCACCGGTGTGTCCTCCAGGCCCAGGTCGGTGATGATGCTGATACCGAAGGTCTTGATGCCGCAATGGTGGGCCACAATGACCTCGGGCACCGTGCTCATGCCCACAGCGTCGGCTCCCAGACGGTGGTACATCTTATATTCGGCCGGTGTTTCAAACGTGGGTCCCTGCACGCCGATATACACGCCGTGAACCACACGGATGCCCTTCTCCCGGGCGATGGAGTCGGCTTCAGCTATCAGCCCCTTGTCGTAAGTCTCGTGCATATCCGGGAAGCGCGGGCCCGTGGGGAAGTTCTTGCCGCGGAGCGGATGCTCGGG
>CALGHW010000376.1 GCA_937916075.1 uncultured Prevotella sp. | reverse complement strand
TTAATATTACCGAAGAGCAGAGACAGTCCATCATCCTGACAAAGCCTTTCATGGGGAATATAATAAACCGGAGGATTATTGATCTCGTTCAGCAAAGTCACACAGGCATCAGAGATATAGCAGGCATATGGATGTGATAACACGGTGCAGACAGCTTTCAGCCTGAACCTTTCCGAATGTGGAACGTAACCTGTGGTTTGCAGAACGAAAAGAGAGGTCAGCAAGGAGCTGAGTGGTGACTGAGACAAGGGATAGCCCGTCGTAATATTCACCTGGTCGACCTCGTCGGGCAGACAATGGATGACCGTCTTGAGCAAGCTTTCGTCGCAGAGGACGACTGCCGTCCGTCTGCCGTCTGCAATCCGGCTTCCGGTTTTGAGCCAGGTACTCATATAGTGAGCCTGCGCATTCTCGGTGGGGGCCGCGATATAAGTCAGTGATTTTCCGTTGAGGAAATTGCCATAAATATCTTGGTCTGTATTGTCCAATTCATTGGGAAACTGTTGCAAGTAGGACGACACATAGTGTCCTGCCTCATTGTCAGTGTTGATACCTCTTCCCCGTTTCATATAATATTGGTCAAAATCCCAATAGAACACAGCCTTTCCTTGCTTCATCAGACGGGTGAAAAGCAATTGCTCCACTTTTTGCAATACATTGAAACCGACAAAAACATAGCGGTCATAGTCAAAGGAGAGGGAAGGGTCAGTGGCTACACGCCGATAGAGTGCTCCTTCATAGGCCATCCCCTCAGATTCCAACCGCTTGTTGTAGTCGGTATAGATGTCATAGAAATGACTCCACAAGGACAGAAACCTCTTTTTCAACTCAGAATTGTGATCAGCGGTGAAATTACTGAAGAACTTGCGAATGACAGCCACCTGCTCTTCAGAAAGATAGGAGACATCGTCGAGCTCATGCAAGTCCTTCAGGTTGGCAAACACCTTTTGGGCATCGGCCATATTTTTGTCGATATCGTCGAAATCTGTCAGCAGCAACTGGCCCCATCCATAGAAGTGGTCAAGGGTCTCGCTGATCCCCGTACAGTCCATAAAACTCTTGTGTAAATCGCTGACAAGCTTGATGGGGTCGCCCACTGTCAGTGACGAGTGGCTTCGAAAGAAGTCACTGATGGTAATATAAGCCGGACTCCATATAGGGTGTCCTGCCTTCTCAGCCAGACTGGCATTGAGAAAAAGGGATGCTCGTTTGTTGGGAAAAACCACTGCCGTGCGCGACAGGTCGGTTCCATATTTTGCAAGCAGGTCTGCGGCCACGCTGTCTAAAAAAGTCTTCATATTTTGATAATGTGGATTGATACTTTGTCGTTGTTGCTTATTGTTCTGGAGATACTTCCATAATCTTATTACTGTAAACGAACCATAGATAACCGCTCACATGCTGATATCCCATGCTTTGAAGCAGTCGTATATATTCCCGTACCTGAAGGTAGTATTCTTCGCGTGGACGTCCGAATTTGAAGTCGACGACAATCATCTCCTTGCCGTCGGTCATAACCCTGTCAGGCCGCCGTTCAATAACAGTACCAGACTGTGTGTCTTTGACCAAGATGGTACACTCGTTGAAAATCTTCCATCGCCCGGAGAACCAGTTGGCCACCCGTGGGTCGGCCAGTCGTTGCCTTAGCATCGTTGTCAATTTATCTGCTGTCAGACTGTCGTCATAAATGATTCCCTCTGTCTCCAATTGTTGCAGAGCTTTCTCTATGTCGTCTGCCGTATGGATTGTGGAAAACAGTCTATGGAGCAGGCTTCCCATCTGAATGTAGTTTTGCCGGTCGGCATCATCAGTGTCATTTCCCGCGACGAAGTCACGGCTTTTGTTACTCTGTCTGAATTCCGTCTTATTACTGTAGGTTTCTATCTTTAGGCCTATAGGTTCTACAGGTTTCAAGAACACATTGTCAGAAGTTTTCCGTTCGGTCTTTTCCAATTCCACATAGATATCACCATATTTCATGACTGTGGGTGTCCCCTCATCAGTATCACCTGTCAGTATCACATTGTCAAGCTTTTGTGTTATCAGGGGCAGACACTCCTCTATCAGCAGAGACCGTCCGCTCGATTTTCCTCCTTTCTGACCAATAACAAACAAGTTGCTGCCCGCACGTGTGAAGGCGACATAGAGCAGATTGAGATTGTCCACGACATTTTGGAAATGCTCCTTCACATAGTCACACTCGTAGGCACTGCCCATCATCTCGCCCTTGCTGAAATCCACAGGCACTAAAGGTAGTTGGCTATAAGGCTCTTCTGTGGGCTTACACCAAATGACTTCACGCTGGCGTTCCAGCTCCCAGTCGCAATAAGGAATAATCACATTGTCAAACTCCAGTCCTTTACTCTTGTGGATGGAAAGCAACCGTATGCCGTCGAGTTCATCACTATGAATGGTCTTGCTGCATAAATGGTCGTTCCATTCTTTGATAAAGGTGTCGATGCCAACAAAATTGTCTTCCGTGAATTGACTTATCTGGTCATAGAAAGCACATATATAAGCACTTTGGTCTTGCAGTCGTCCTAACTCGAAAAGTGCATAAAGCCGTTCGGTCAGCTCATAGAGGGGAAGCTTGAACAATGCTTCTGTATGGCGGGCGAACCCTTCCGGCAACAAGCTGTCAAACCGATGACTGTCAATCAGCAATTCATTGTCGGGCAGATTGTTGCCGAGTATCTCATTCTGGTAAATTTTTACCAGTGTGGCTTTGACTATCAGGTCCTCCGGACAGGATAACAGTTGAAGGGCCAAGACAAGCGTATTAACAGCCAATGAAGCATCCAAGCGGAAGGCCTCGTCAGACACCAGGTTTATCCCAGGCAAGTTGTCTGCCAGATATTTGGCAATGACAGGAATGTACTTGTTCTTTCTCAACAAGACCGCAATCTTCCCTGGTCGCACTCCCTTTTCCAACAAGGTAGAAATAGTGTCAACGACGGTATGAAGCATCTGCTCGTCATACTCGTCAGAAGGAAGCAGGGTAACGCTGACGAATCCCTCTTGTCCGCGTCGCTTGGGAACCTGCTGACGAACGTCCGCATAAGCAGATTGCAACTGAAGGGCCAATTGTTCATTGGTCTCAAGCTGTGTGGCATATTCAAGTTGAGCAGCTTCCGTAAAGAATGCATTGTTAAAATCCACAATACGACGTTTCGACCGATAGTTGGTGTCCAACGACAATATCTCCAACTGGCGTTTGGGATAGGGGAACTCATCTTCTATATTATTCAGCATCCGCCAATCGCCCGATCGCCAACGATAGATACTCTGCTTCACATCGCCTACTATCAAATTTTCCGCATTCTCATGACTCATGCACTCTTGCAGCAAGACCTTGAAATTAGTCCATTGGACCGTGCTTGTATCTTGAAACTCATCAATCATCACATGTTCCAGTTGGGTACCTATTTTCTCAAAGATAAACGGGGAGTCGCTCTCACTGATAAGTGAGTGGAGTATCTGCTGGGTATCACTTAGCAAAAAGCGGTTGGCTTCCTCGTTGAGCTCTCGGACCTTCGCCTCAATGCTGCCCAAGAGGCGAAGCTGGTCAAGATGCCGGAGCGTAAGGTCGGCCGACTTATATTTTTTCCATTGCTTGGGTCGCTCTTCAATGGCAAAGCGGAGTAGGGGTATTAAGCTTTCTTCCGCCAAGGCGATAATGCGCATTCTGTCTTTACTTGTCTTTTTTGTCCATTTAGAGGAATCAGACAATCCGTCGGCAACTCGTTTGCCGACAACGGTCTCGTCGAATATACCATTACGAAATTTGACAAAGAGGCCTGCGATACCAGATGTGCCATAGGGGATGTCTGTCACGGAGAGTCCTTCT
>CALGHW010000375.1 GCA_937916075.1 uncultured Prevotella sp. | reverse complement strand
TTTTCATGTTGGCTCTCAAGATACTATACTCCTGCCAAGGCAAAAGTGTCGGTCTCGTAGGGTCTTTGTATTTCTTCAACATGGCAATCGCCTCAGGCAACAGCTTTACACGTGCAAGCATCTCATTCTTCTTTCGATGATATTTCAGCCAAAGACTTCCTTCCTCATCACGATAGAGGTTCTCTTCCGTGATAGAAACTGTATCGGCATAAGCCGTGCCTGTATAGCAAGCGAAAAGAAAGAGGTCACGGGTAAGAGCCAACGACTTTCTGTTCTTGGGTATCTCATAGTCACGGATTTTCAAGAAGTCCTCTCGTGTCAATGCCTTTGGTGGATTCTCTTTCTTTTGAGGTAGCTTGAAGTGCATAAAATGGTAACGTTCGGAGTGTCCTGCCTTGAAAGCTATTCGGCAGGTTTTCTTCAAGATGGCGAGATAGTGGCGGACTGTATCAAGTGCAAGACCTCTCTCATCCAAGCAAAAGTCCATGTACTCACGGATAAACTGCTCGTCAAGCTCACCGAATGCCACATCATCAGTACCATAGCGTTTCTTTACAAACAATCCCAATGTCAAGCGAGTGTATTGATAGTTGGGCAACGTACCTATCTTATAGTCGATGCCGATTCTTGACTCAATGTCCGCAATGATAGCATCAAGCTGTTTCAACAAAGTCATCTGAGTGTCTGCACTGCATTGAAACAACTCCTTTATCGCCTTTGCATCAAAATCCACCTTGCGCTCCACAAGCGACTCATAGGCGGAGTTTATCGTCAACAACAGCTTGTCAATCTTGGCGTTCACTTCCACAGCCTCCTTGCTCTTGCCGTCAAGTCTGCTCTCACGTGGATTCCATAACTTTGGCGTACATGACAACTTGCAACCGAACTGCGCCATTGTTCGGTTGAGGGTGATGCGTCCCATGATGGGAGCCTTGCCGTTCTTGTCCAATCCGCTCTTTTTGAGGTAGAGCAGCACCTTGAATTTTTCAATTTTCATCTGCTTACTTTTTTAGTTTGCAAAAATAATCAATCAGTAAGCATTCTCTGTCATTGAAAGTTGTGCAGAACTGTGCAACAAACACTGGTGACAAACTATTTGTTTTTCATCTCGTTAGCAGTGTTGGTTTCGGTAACTGACCGCTAACGGTTTGGTAACTGAAATAACTCAATATCCTGCTCGGCTTTGCTTTGCAGCCAATTGGCAGAATTATGAAATATTGCTCATTCTCAACCACTTGCAGTTCATTTCTCTCATATTCACTTTCCATTGCTTTTGCTTAAATTGTGCACTGACCGCATCACACCTGTACCATCCCCACATACCAATCCATTTTCAAACTACACGAATGACAATGAAAAGAAACCTTTTTCTTCCCATTCTCCTCGCACCGCTCTGTCTGACCGCAAGCGCAGAAAAGCTGAGATGTACCGCCCAAGAAGCGGAAATCTACCGACAAAACAGGAACAGGATTGACTCGCTGCTCCTCATGCGATATTCTGAGGAAGTCATGAAAATCGACCTTTCTTTCTATGTGCCCAAAGAAGGACACGAGAAGTTGGAGTACTTCGTGAAAAGCCGCGAGCTCAAGCTCATCTGCCAAGATTTCCTCTATAGGGACTCTCTGGAAAGGCGGGTCCAAAACAAGCTGCTCATCGAGCGCGTGTTCCGTGATTCCATCAACACCATCCTAATCCCGGCCTACAGCAACCGTCTGTCCGGCGAGAACGTGAGTTATGCCCTTCACTGCAGGAAAGCACTCGGGCTGGACAACATCCAGTATTCGCTCATCATGGACAAAGCGCTCGACATGGCCAGACGCATCAGGAGAGCCCCCCGAACAAACGTGTGGAACGAGGAGATGGAAATCTTGAAGAAAACACTCGACAAAAGGCAACTGCGCACCTTCTTTGTCAACAAGAACACCGTCAAGGTGACCGACGAATTCGACAAGGCGTGGCTGCGGCTGAAACAGGCCGGACTTACCGAACAAATAGACAGCGTCAAGGATGTCAACGACGCCATTAACTACCTGTTCAGCAGACAGATGGTCAAGGACCTGTACCGTCATTACGGCACCTCACAAAAGAGATATCTCGCAGAGTTGGACAAAAACAAGCCCAAGATAATTCTTCTGCTGAACGGACTTGACAAGAAAGAGAGGGCCGTGCGGAAGGAAGAAACGGCGTCTAAGGGATTTATCTGGTAGCCATAACAAAACCTTAAACATAAAGAGAATCATGAACAATCCATTTTTCAAACAGCTTTGCACAGGAGGCATCGCCACCGCAATACTGACCGTATGTCTTGCACCTGCCCATGCAGGAGCGGAAAGGAACGACAAGGACGTGATGCATGCGGTAGGAGTGCTGAAAGGCATCTACAATGACTGTACAAAAGAAAAAGCGACAAGCATGGTGATAGAAGCCGCAGAAAAGGACTCGGCCGCCTACGTCATGAACGTGCTCGGTCTGCTCTATGCGGAGGGCATCGGGACAGTAAAGGACGGAGAGAAGGCCGTCTTCTGGCTGAACAAAGCCGGAGAGAGGGGCTTTCCGGATGCTTTCCACAATCTGGGCACAATCTTCAAGTTAGGCAAATGTGGCATGAGACAGGACTTCCCCACAGCCTGCAGGATTTTCCAAAAAGGGGCTGATGCGGGGTCGCCCACCTGTATGTACGACATGGGCTTCATGCGCTACAAGGGACTCGGCTGCCATCAAAGCTATCCAGACGCCATGTGTCTTTTCGAGGCGGCCGCTGACAGCGGAAATGTGTATGCCCTGTATATGCTGGGCCTGTGCTACCGCAACGGCTACGGCACCCAGCAAGACGAAGAAAAAGGCATGGAATTGCTGGAGAAGGCCGCCATGCTTGGCTACAGTGCCGCCTTAGAAGAGGTTAGGCGCTCAAGCCCCGAAAACTGTCTCACGGATATTTATGCCACCGACAATACCGGTACGTCCCAGATGCCAAGAATACATACCGACGTGAACGACACCACACTGCTGAGGGGACATTACCGTGGAAGTGTTGTCACATACGACTGGAGCGGACAGTTCGTCGTCGGTGAGAAACCGGCCGTGATGGAAGTGGAAAGGAATGGGGACAACATCCTGGGCTACATACGCCTGGGTGGTGACAGCATTCCCTTCAAGGCGGAGATGACTGCGGAAGGGGCCTTGAAATTCAAGAAGAGCTATGCGCACCTCCCTGAGCGTTACGCCACCTGCGGAAAAGTAAGATACAGACTGGATTGTGCCGACTTGGACATCTGGAGCGACAGGATATGCGGTACGCTCGCCCTCTACTCGCTTCCGCAACGTGAGCCGGAAAGGCCCATGTACATGGAGCTTTACCGCTACGACTCTAAAAGTGCGACCGACACTTACGGTCATATCTCAGTCACACCCTGTCCTTTCGAGTCTCAGTTTGATGCTATCTTCGAACTTCCGGAAAAGGCAAGTGCCACGGTCAGGATATTCAACAAGGCCGGGCTGCCCGTATGGAAGCAGGAACTCGGCACTCTGGAAACAGGAAAGCACAGAATCCGACTGTCCCCCACACTCACGGATGGAGGCTATTATGTCCTGAACATAGCCGCCGGGAAGCAGGTGTTACGTGCAATTATTGTTAAAAAAGGAGGCGGCCAATGAAGAAGATTTTGCTGACAGCCCTGTTTTTGCTAACTTTACTACCGCTATTCCGAGTCGGTGACGCCGCGACGGCCACGGCACAGAACTGGACATACGAGAACGGATCCTGGTGGCTCCCGGACATCGAGGTGAAAGGAAACCATGTGAGGTGCGAGAACTGCGGGTTCTATTATGACCCGGACAACCCAGCCGACCATGAGTGCAAGAAGACATGTGAGTACTGTTTTGAAACGGTTTTGATGGAAGCATACGAGGACCACCTGAGAAAGATGCATCCAAACCTCGATACCGGCAACGGAAACGAGGAAGACGAAGACCCGACCGGCGGGTCACGGTGCCCGTTTTGCAACAGCCCCTATGGCACCTGCTCATGCGGGGACATCACCATCAACGGGGAAGGTAACACTGCGGGCAATACCCATATCACCATAACGGGTGGCAACACTTCGGAAAGCACCCAGTGGAGCAAGCCGCCAGAGGATTCTTCCGACAATAAGGCGGACAATTCCGGACCTGACAAGGACCCTCCACGAGTGGGCGGATATTACAAGCCACGGTCTGATTGCGAAACGCTATTCAAGGACAGTGTCCTGATTCCTCCGCTACAACCTGAAAATACCACTTGTGTATCCACCGCTCTCGCCTATTCTAAAATGTGGCTCGAGGGATTGACTAATGAACAGTTCTATGCTGCCAAATATAATATTGAGGAATTATTCAGAAAGACCTATAAACGAAAGTTATCTGAAGAAGGAGTTACAGACTCTATCTTGCAAAAATTCATCCAATATTATAGTGAAATCAACGCACAGCCTGTGTCCTTGTCTGAATTGAAGACAAAATTATCCGAAGGCCGTTCTGGTTTAAGCACCTTGGTCATCAGAAAGCAGGACGGTTCTATCGTGGGACATGAAATCGCAATCATTGGATATGACAGTTGCGAAAACAAGTTCATTTGCAAAGACCCACAAAAGATGGAAATGCAAAAGTACTCAGACCAAGAACTGCTAAGATTCAATTCAGACAGGAAAGGACAAAACTCTATATTCTATATTGAAACAGATTTTTACAAAAAGAACATCATAAAATGGAAAAAAGAAAATTAATTACAACCACTGGTCTTTTACTGCTTGCAACCGTTACATGCAATGCTCAAGACATCTCTACATCAAAATTAGCGAATACCGTATGGACGTATGAATATAATGGAATTTTTGAATTCTTAGAATTCTCTAAAGATTCCATTTGGGAAACATCTTATAGTTCATACAGTCACAATACTATCAGATACTCCAAGCCTTATTATCTTTCAGAAGACAAAAAAGAACCTTTCAATATGAAAAAAGTTGGAACTTCAACTTCCGGAAAATATTTATTACGTTGGAATATGAAAATGAAAGAGAAAGAATATTGTGAGATTACGACTCTGACAAAAGACACTCTTGTATTGTTCTTTGAGGCACAACCACATTATATAGGAGCCGCAGACATCTCTTTTACATATAAGCGTGTGCGATGAATAGATGATAATCCCAAATTTTATTCCTTCTTATAAAGAGCAACCCTCATTCCTTTGACAGTGTTTTCAAAGGAATGAGCGGGTGACTTCTCTCTTATTTTTTCTCTTCAAATATCGCTTTGCCTTTACCTGGAAAATAGGCAAAGCCAAATATCATGTGCAATTATTGTTAAAAAGGAGGCGGCCAATGAAGAAGATTTTGCTGACAGCCCTGTTTTTGCTAACTTTACTACCGCTATTCCGAGTCGGTGACGCCGCGACGGCCACGGCACAGAACTGGACATACGAGAACGGATCCTGGTGGCTCCCGGACATCGAGGTGAAAGGAAACCATGTGAGGTGCGAGAACTGCGGGTTCTATTATGACCCGGACAACCCAGCCGACCATGAGTGCAAGAAGACATGTGAGTACTGTTTTGAAACGGTTTTGATGGAAGCATACGAGGACCACCTGAGAAAGATGCATCCAAACCTCGATACCGGCAACGGAAACGAGGAAGACGAAGACCCGACCGGCGGGTCACGGTGCCCGTTTTGCAACAGCCCCTATGGCACCTGCTCATGCGGGGACATCACCATCAACGGGGAAGGTAACACTGCGGGCAATACCCATATCACCATAACGGGTGGCAACACTTCGGAAAGCACCCAGTGGAGCAAGCCGCCAGAGGATTCTTCCGACAATAAGGCGGACAATTCCGGACCTGACAAGGACCCTCCACGAGTGGGCGGATATTACAAGCCACGGTCTGATTGCGAAACGCTATTCAAGGACAGTGTCCTGATTCCTCCGCTACAACCTGAAAATACCACTTGTGTATCCACCGCTCTCGCCTATTCTAAAATGTGGCTCGAGGGATTGACTAATGAACAGTTCTATGCTGCCAAATATAATATTGAGGAATTATTCAGAAAGACCTATAAACGAAAGTTATCTGAAGAAGGAGTTACAGACTCTATCTTGCAAAAATTCATCCAATATTATAGTGAAATCAACGCACAGCCTGTGTCCTTGTCTGAATTGAAGACAAAATTATCCGAAGGCCGTTCTGGTTTAAGCACCTTGGTCATCAGAAAGCAGGACGGTTCTATCGTGGGACATGAAATCGCAATCATTGGATATGACAGTTGCGAAAACAAGTTCATTTGCAAAGACCCACAAAAGATGGAAATGCAAAAGTACTCAGACCAAGAACTGCTAAGAT
>CALGHW010000374.1 GCA_937916075.1 uncultured Prevotella sp. | reverse complement strand
CGTTGTTGCGCCGGGTGAGGGTGATGCCGAGTATCTTGGACGCCGTGACGGCATCCTCACAATAAGTCTCGTAGAAATCGCCGCAACGAAACAGCAACACCGCATCGGGGTGCTTGGCTTTCAGCTCGAAAAACTGTTTCATCATCGGGGTCAATTCCTTGTCTTTTGTAGCCATGATATGTTGTCTCTATTCTTTAAAAATTGATGAAAAACGGACGGGGGCGAACGGTCGTTCCGGGAGTCCTGAATGTGCAAAGTTAGTGCAAATGAGTGACATGACAAAATGAACACGGTCATTTTTCATGTCCGAATGTAGCATTAAGTGACGATGAAAAAATGTTTTTTCGTTTTATTGGCAACATGACACTCGTTCTGACCGTTTTTTAGTATTTTTGCACAAAGAAGCCTCTGCACGGGAGGCTGTATCAACCTAACAAGAAACAGTATCATGAAACAAGACATCTCTACCAAAATGGCCCTGCTCCTGGCCGCCCTCTCGGCCAGCACCGCCCTCCCGGCCCAGCGCATTGTCCGCGCGGACTCTGTGGTGACAAATGTGACCGAGGGCATGGCTCCCCAACTGCCTTACCAGATAGCCGTCACCTATGCCGACGGACAGACGGCCTTGCGGCAGGTGCGCTGGACCAACTCGTCGCTGGACGCCGAACGCCAGGAAGCCGACGCCAAGGCTCATCCGGCCGGCACCAGCTACACCGTGAGGGGGTACGTCACCGGCAGCGGGGCCACACCCAACGGCTATCCCGTCACGGCCCGGGTAAACGTCGTCAGCACGCCCGTACCCCTGCCGCCAGCCACACCCAAGGCCGAACCACTGCCCCTGCAGGACGTGGCGCTCACGGGAGACAACCGCCTCACGGCCAACCGCGACCTGGACATCGACGCGCTGCTGGCTCTCGACATCACCCAGCAACTGTACAACTACCGCGACACCTACGGACTGTCCACCGAAGGCTATACCAAGGCCGACGGATGGGACGACCCCACCATCAAACTCAAAGGCCACGGCTCTGGCCACTATATGTCGGCCCTGGCCTTAGCTTTCGCCTCCTGCCAGGACAAGCACAAGAAGGACTTGCTCCGGCAGCGCATGAAGCGCATGGTGGACGAGCTGAGGGCGTGCCAGGAGCGCACCTTCACCTGGAGCGACAGTCTGGGACGCTACTTCGAGGCGCGCGACGTGGCCCCCGACGGGGAACTCATGCGGCTCCAGGCCTCATGGAAGGACTTTGACCGCTACAAGCAGGACTGCCGACACTATGGTTATGGCTACCTCAACGCCATCCCGCCACAGCACCCCGTGCTCACCGAGGCTTACCGCCCTTACAACAATGAGCAGTGGCTCTGGGCGCCTTATTACTCCATCCACAAGCAATTGGCCGGACTTATCGACATCGCGCGCTATACCGACGACCGACACACGGCACGCAAAGCCTTGCTCACGGCACGCGACATGGGCCTGTGGGTGTGGAACCGGCTGCACTACCGCACCTATGTGAAAACCGACGGCTCACAGGCTGAGCGGCGACAGCGACCCGGCAACCGCTACGAGATGTGGAACATGTATATCGCCGGTGAGGTGGGGGGCATGGCCGAGTCGCTGGCCCGACTGGCCGAGATGACAACCGACACGACCACGAGCCACCGACTGGCCCAGGCCGCCACCTACTTTGACGCACCGGCCTTCTTCCAGCCGCTCGCACAGGGCATCGACGACATTCGGGACCGACACGCCAACCAGCATATCCCGATGATTACGGGAGCACTGCGCTCTTACCGGCAGGGGGGACAACCGGCTTATTACCGACTGGCCCAGAACTTCTGGACACTCGTACAAGGCCGGTACCGCTATGCGCCCGGCGGTGTAGGCAACGGCGAGATGTTCCGCCAGCCGTATGCCCAGATGACAAGCATGGCGGCCAATTTCACCACCAACGCGGAAGGACACCGACACACGGAGCCTACGCTCAACGAGACTTGCTGCGCCTACAACCTGGCCAAGCTCACAAAAGACCTCAATGCCTACAACCCGGACGACGCGCGCTATATGGACTATTATGAGCGGGTGCTCTACAACCAGATAGTGGGCTCGGTCAATCCACACCTCTACCAGACCACCTACCAGTATGCCGTGGGGCTCAACGCCTCGAAGCCCTGGGGCAACGAGACACCCCAGTCTACCTGCTGCGGCGGCACGGGGGCCGAGAATCATGTGAAATACCAGGAGGCAGCCTACTACGCCAACGACAGCACGCTCTGGGTGGCTCTCTACCTGCCCTCGGTGGCCCACTGGCGGGCCAAGGGCATCACCTTGAGCCAAGCGTGCGAGTGGCCGGCCGAGCGGTCTACACTCAGCCTCACCCGGGGCAGCGCCACTTTCAGCTTGAAGCTCCGTATACCGGCCTGGGCCACACAGGGGGTCAGCGTCAAGCTCAACGGACAGGAGGTGGCCGACAGCTATACGCCTTGCTCGTATGTGGAGATTCCGCGCCGGCGGTGGACCCGTAAGGATGTGGTGGAGGTGTGTCTGCCTTTCGGCCTCAGCGTCGACTATGCGCCCGACAAGCTCCACGGACGCTGGGCCGGCACGCTGATGTATGGTCCCTTGGCCATGACCACCACAGGCATCAACGAGTGGGACGAGGCGCTGGTGGGCACCGACAGCCTGACGGACATCCGTCTGGGCGGCCCCTCGGCCGACACCGGTACCGACGGTCATCTCTACACTCTGGACTGGGGCCGGCACCACTTTGTGCCTGACTATGCCGCCGACCGGAAGCTCACACACTACTTGCTCTTCCAACCGTCTGACACTGAGCGCGACAGCACGTTGTCAACAGGTGTGGATAACACCAAACTCACGGAGATGAAAACCTTGGCAGCCAACCGTATCGCCGAGCAAGACCGCTGGATGGCCCTGCGGGTAAAAGTGCCCGAATATGCACCGTGGGCACCTCATGCCTTCGCCCGGATGCGGGCTGCCTATGACAGTCTGCAACAGGTGGACATTACCCTTCAGGCGGACATCGACCGCACAGCCGACCGCCTGTCGGCGCTGTTGGCGGCCATGCGTCCCGGCAACCTGCCTGAAGTGGAAGACCTCCAGCCACTGCTTGCCGAACTGGCCCGCGTCAAGCGGTCGGGCAGTGGCTCCAGTCCCAAAGCGCAGCAGCGCATTGAATATGCCGAAATGGTGATTAGATATGTCAGCGACGGCAGTGGCACGGCCGACATGATTGGCAAAGCCTTGCGCCAGCTGAAGGAGCTGTAAAGCTCTTTCAACTGGCGCAGGAAAACAAAAAAAAAGAACGACTCCCGTCTGGCAGAAACACCAGACGGGAGTCGTCTTTTTATATCTGTTCGTGTTCAGATGGCTCCGCCCCTGTGCGGAGAAGAGTCCATCCTTACGCGCTCTTCAAAGCTTTAGAGCTGAGGACCGGCGGCAACAAGAGCCTTACCAGCCTCGTTGGTCTCATACTTCTTGAAGTTCTTGATGAAGCGAGCGGCGAGGTCCTTAGCCTTCTCCTCCCACTGAGCGGCATCAGCGTAAGTGTCGCGGGGATCGAGGATGTGAGGATCAACACCTTCCAGCTGTGTAGGAACAACGAAGTTGAAGAAGGGGATAGTCTTTGTAGGAGCGGCATCGATAGAGTGGTCAAGGATAGCGTCGATGATACCACGAGTGTCGCGGATAGAGATACGCTTGCCTGTACCGTTCCAACCTGTGTTCACCAAGTAAGCCTTGGCACCGCTCTTCTCCATCTTCTTTACCAGCTCCTCAGCATACTTGGTAGGATGCAGCTCGAGGAATGCCTGGCCGAAGCAAGCAGAGAATGTAGGAGTAGGCTCGGTGATACCACGCTCTGTACCGGCCAACTTGGCTGTGAATCCAGAGAGGAAGTAGTACTTGGTCTGCTCAGCGTTCAGGATAGATACGGGGGGCAGCACACCGAAGGCGTCGGCCGACAGGAAGATAACCTGCTTGGCGGCAGGACCCTGTGAGTAAGGACGCTGGATGTTCTTGATGTGGTAGATAGGATAAGACACACGAGTGTTCTCTGTAACGCTCTTGTCGGCGAAGTCAATCTTGCCGTTCTTGTCTACAGTCACGTTCTCGAGCAGAGCGTCGCGGCGGATAGCGTTGTAGATGTCGGGCTCAGACTCCTTGTCGAGGTTGATAACCTTGGCGTAGCAGCCACCCTCGAAGTTGAACACACCCTCGTCGTCCCATCCGTGCTCGTCGTCACCGATGAGCTTACGCTTCGGGTCGGTAGACAGCGTGGTCTTACCTGTACCAGACAGACCACGCTGTCTACCGAC
>CALGHW010000373.1 GCA_937916075.1 uncultured Prevotella sp. | reverse complement strand
AAAGTTGCCTGATTTCTGGGAGAAACTTGGCAACTTTCTCTTCGTAATTAGGCAACTTTCTCATTTCAGCCGTTTCAAATGCTTCGAAGGATGCGTTGAACAGACATGAAAAATCTTTATATTATGACATTTAATCCTTCAACTGTACAGCTTGATGATATTCCGCCTGATTCATGACCAAGAAGAACCCAGTTTCGCCAGTCTTGTTGACTGGATTAGGGCCGGCCAACAAGGTGGATCGGCTCTAACATTGACCATTTACAGGGCAAACATACCCCTCCTTATGGTTACCCAAATTCCGTCAGCGAGTCAAAAAGCAGAAATGGTATTTCGGGGAATGTCATGCCCACACACTTTTGCAGATGATCCAAAAAACATCCTCGTTTTTTCGCTATCTCATTAATATTGTGTAATTTTGCACACAATTAAGGTAGAAAGGAAAGTATGAAATTTGCTATTATCGCAGCCGGTGAAGGTAGCCGGCTGGCGGCCGAGGGCATCAAGCAACCCAAACCGCTGGTAGAAGTTGACGGCGAAAAGCTGATTGACAGATTGATACGTGTGTTTATGAACAACGACGCAGAGGAAATTGTCGTCATCTGCAACGACTTGACGACCCTCGTCAGCCAGCATCTGGTACGTCTGCAACAAGACGGACTGAAAGGCCGCCCCATCCCCCTCCGTTTTGTGGTGAAAAGCACCCCAAGCTCCATGCACAGTTTCTATGAAATCAGTCGGTACCTCGACGGTGGCCCATTTGTCCTGACCACGGTTGACACGATTTTCAAGGAAGAAGAATTCAGCCAATATGTCTCCACATTCCGCCAACTGGCCAAGACAGGAAAAACCGACGGCATGATGGTGGTAACAGACTATATAGATGACGAGAAGCCCCTGTACGTAAACACCGACAGCGACGACAACATCACAGCGTTTCTCGATTCCAACGACACACCCCACTATATATCAGGCGGCATCTACGGCCTGACCGCTCCCGCCATCAAGACGCTGGAAGGATGCATTGAGCGCGGAGAAAGCCGGATGCGCAACTTCCAGCGAGCACTGCTCTCCGACGGACATCGCCTGAAGGCCTACCCTTTCAGCAAGGTACTCGACATCGACCATGCCTCTGACATAGAAAAAGCAGAGGCCTTCCTGAAAGGAAAATGAGATATAAACAGACAGAATCCCCAATAAAAGAAAATACAACATACCATCATGAAACAAAGTTTCAGCGAATTGCTTCGGGCTTCATTCAAGTCGGAAGATACAGAAGAGTGGCTTGACGTCCACTTCACCCGTCCTATCGGCTTGGCCTTCGCCCTGCTATGGAAACGTCTCCACGTCCATCCCAATGTGGTCACTTTCATATCCATCTTCCTCGGCATCGGAGCCGGATGGATGTTTTATTATCCAGACCTGACACACAACATCATGGGTATTATCCTGCTGATGTTTGCCAATTTCTGTGACTCCACCGACGGACAACTGGCCCGACTCACAGGCCAGAAGACGCTCATCGGACGCATGCTCGACGGCTTCTCGGGCGACGTGTGGTTCCTGGCCATCTATCTGGCCATTGTTTTCCGCATCTGGAACACCCCCATCCCCTTCACAGACATTCCCTGGAGCTTTGCCGGACTGCTGATATGCTCCATCGCCGGTTTTATCTGCCACTCGCAACAATGTTCACTGTCAGACTATTACCGCCAGATACACCTTTATTTCCTTTTGGGCAAGAACGGCAGTGAACTCGACAACTATGAGAGTCAAAAAAAGATTTACGACAGTCTGCCGCAGAAAGGAGCCTTTTGGGCCCATCAGTTCTATTTCTTCTATATGCGCTACTGTCGAGGCCAGGAGAAGCGCACCCCTG
>CALGHW010000372.1 GCA_937916075.1 uncultured Prevotella sp. | reverse complement strand
GACGGTATAGCTGCCGGCGGTGCTGGTGTGGGTCACGGTGAGCGTGTCGTTCACCACGGCCACAGCCACTTTAAGGCTGTCGTAATTCTGGGTGCCATACTTCATCTTAAACTCACCCCAGCCGGCATACTCGCCCTTCAAGGCTGTCACGGCCGGAGCCTCACCGTTGGTGAGCACGAGCTTGGTGCCGCCCATCACTTGGGGAAGGGTGAAGGTGAGGGTGTAGGTCTTGCGGTCGGTCGAGATAAAGCCGGCCAGCGTGCAGTCATATTCCTTCACCTTGCCGGCCATGCCCATGGAGAACTTGCCCTCGCCGGCCAGGTTGTAGCCATTGGTGGCAGCCGTGACGCTGACGGTGCTCAGGGTGCAGGTGCCGAGGCTGTCGCTATAAGCCACGCTGACGGTCGAGCCGTCGCTGTTGGCGGTCATCACCACACGCTGGTTGAGATAGGTCATGCCTGACGCATATTTGGAACTGAAGTCAATCCATCCATCATAGTTGCCCACCACGGCCTGGGCCACTTTGTTTTCCTGGGGAGTGTCGGGGGTGTCGGGATTGTCGTCGCTGCCGCAAGCGGCAAAGCCCACCAGCACGGTGAGCATCATCAGATACTGAAATACGGTCTTCAGAGTTTTCATCTTTCTTTGATTTTTTGTTATTTTTGATTATTGTAATGATTGCCTATTGAATGGGGTGAAAAGCCAGGAGGAACGTATGGCGGCAAGCCCCTCTCTTGTTTTTCGGGTGCAAAATTAGGCATAAGATTCGAATGGCACAATACTCAAAAATAATGAATCGGGCATGAGAAAAGGCGCGGCCATGACAAAAGAAATGTCACGGTCGCGCCTTTTACAGATACTTAATATACTGCTTTTCTCAGCGGTTTATTACTTGTTCAAGGGGCAGGGAGTCCAGGGCTTCAGCTGCTTGAAGAAGTCATTGCCCTTGTCGTCCACGAGGATGAAGGCGGGGAAGTCTTCCACACGAATCTTCCAGATGGCCTCCATGCCCAGCTCAGGATATTCCACACACTCGATGCTCTTGATAGAACTCTGCGACAGTACGGCTGCCACGCCGCCGATAGTGCCGAGGTAGAAGCCACCGTGCTTCTGGCAGGCGTCGGTCACCACCTGGCCACGGTTGCCCTTGGCTATCATGACGAGGCTGCCGCCATGGTCCTGGAACTCGTCCACATAGGGGTCCATACGGTTGGCCGTGGTGGGACCCATCGAGCCACAGGGATAACCCTCTGGAGTCTTGGCCGGTCCTGCGTAAAGGATGGGGTGGTCCTTGAAGTAGGCGGGCAGGTCTTCACCGGCATCCAGACGGGCCTTGAGCTTGGCGTGGGCGATGTCGCGGGCCACGATAATGGTTCCGTTCAGGTTTACACGGGTGCTCACGGGATATTTGGTCAGTTCGGCGCGCACGGCGTCGATGCCCTTGTCCAGGTCTATCTCGATGCCCTTGGCACCCTCACCGGGCTTGCGCAGCTCCTCCGGAATCAGCTCGGAAGGATTGGTGTCCATCTGTTCGAGCCAGATACCGTCCTTATTAATCTTTGCCTTGATATTGCGGTCGGCCGAGCAG
Source organism: uncultured Prevotella sp. (assembly GCA_937916075.1). Taxonomy (GTDB): domain Bacteria; phylum Bacteroidota; class Bacteroidia; order Bacteroidales; family Bacteroidaceae; genus Prevotella. The sequence continues at coordinate 287 of CALGHW010000372.1, read as the reverse complement.
CTCACGCCCATACCGATGGGGCAGCTGGCTCCGTGACGGGGCAGACGGATGACGCGGATGTCGTGGGCCAGGTATTTGCCGCCAAACTGGGCGCCGAGTCCAATCTTGTGGGCCTCGTCGAGCAACTTGGCCTCCAGGTCGATGTCGCGGAAGGCACGGCCGGTCTCGTCGCCGGTGGTGGGCAGGTTGTCATAATACTTGATGCTGGCCAACTTGACGGTGAGCAGGTTCTTCTCGGCGCTGGTGCCGCCGATGACAAAAGCGATGTGATAAGGAGGACAAGCGGC
>CALGHW010000371.1 GCA_937916075.1 uncultured Prevotella sp. | reverse complement strand
CATGGTGCTCAATGCCAACCAGCCCATCAGCATCGTCGCCGGCGGCGATGCTGATAGGCTGGTTGGCATTGAGCACCATGGTGTTGCCACATTGGATAGCCTTGACACCCTCTACCACGATGTTGCCCACGCCCTGTGAGGCAAACTTGAAGTTGTTGAGGCTGAAGGTGTAGGTGCCGTCGATTTCCTTGTCCACGGAAACCTTCACATTGCCGGAATTAATGGCGGTGCCGTTCACTTCCACTGTCAGCGGCTCGTTGTAGTCGGTGGCCATGGCTGATACAGAAAGCAGTGCGGCTGCGAAAAGTGTAGAAATTTTCTTCATCTTTTTACCTTTCTTTTTAATATAAATGTTATTTAAGTTTGTATGTCAATCCTAAGGAGCCGTAGATGGGGTAGAGCGTCTGCTCGATGGTCTTAAACGAGCTTTTGTGAATGCCGTTGAGGCCCCAGTTGATGTCGCCGAACACGCCCCAGCGGTGGTAGATGTTCCAGTCTACACCGAAGTCGATGCCCACCTGGATGCTGCGCATGTCGCCGCTGAAGTCGTAGGTGGCGGCTGCGGCGCCGTTCATGCCGATGTTCATCTTCTGTCCGGTAGGCCCGTCCTGTCGCAGGTAGCCGTTGTAGGCCTCGCCCTTGAAGGTGCGTGTGGAGAGATACGACACGTAGGGTCCTAACTTGAGTGTCACGCTGCTGTGTGGCTTAAACGTGGCCAGCACGGGTAGTGTGACCATCTGTTCGTCTACTTGTGTCACCACGTTGCCGGTGAAGTTGCCTTCGAGCGACTGTCCGCCCTGGGTCATCTCCATGTGATAGTTTTTCACGGTGGCATCCACCTCCATGCCCTTGGTCTCCACGTGCAGTCCTGTCTGGATTCCCCATTGGCCCCAGAAGTCTTTCTGAACGTCGAAGCCCAAAACGAAGTTAGGCTGAATCTTGTAGCTGTTCATCGAGCGGATGGTGGCGGGCATGCCTAATGGTGCCGTTCCGCCGATGTTGTAGCCCAGGCGGACCTTGTAGTTCAGGTCTTCCGGGATGATGCGGCTGGATGCCGACAGGGTGCAGGCGGCTGCAAGCAGCGTCGTAAATATCTTTTTTTGCATGATGTCTTTTTTTATTTTTCTTCCGTTGCCTTATCCTCATCTTTCACCTTGTCTTTGCAGATGAGTCTTATCTTGTCGATGCAGAGCGTGCTGCCGATACCTCCGAGGAAGTAGGCGCCATTGATGCTCGACGAGAAGACGATGGTGAGGTTGTAGCCATTGTTCTCCAGCAGTTGCTCGTCAATGGGCTCGGTGTACTTGAACTCGATGTCAAAGGGGGTCCAGCTGTCGGTGGGGGGAACGGTAGGCATCTTGGCCAGGGCGACGATGCGCGGGTTGGTCTGCACGTCGCGTCCGTTGAGGAACACTTCTACCTGTTCACCCTTCTCATTGGTGGTAAACTCACGCTTGTAGAACACGGCATAGATTGATCCCTCGTCAATGACATTCCGTTCGTTCAGTTCATACGGCTCCGGCTTGTACTTATAATAGCCGGTGAACTTGACCGGTTGCTTGCTGAACTTCACGCCAAACTGTGTGGCAGACAGTGCGTCGTCAAAAGCGTTGGCGGCGTTGAAGGTGCCGAGGAAAAGGTTGCCGGCGGCCATGGGCATAGGCGGATTCTGGCTGTGGGCCAAAGGTCCTGTCTCCCGGGTTGTCAGCTGCACGCCGTGTCCTTCATAGCCTTCTTCCAAGTAGCAGGTGGGATATTCTTCATACTTGTTAGCTGTGGTCAGGGGCGACATGGCATAGCCAGGATTTCCTGTGGCCCATTTGTTGTATTCCGCGTCGTTGCCTGCCCAGTCATAATATTTATAGAATACCTTTCCGTGCTTTTCGGAAATCAGGGTAGGATTCTCGAAGTCGTATTCAATGGCATACGCTTTATAGGAAGTACTGTCTTTTTTATCGATGATGATAGTGTCCTTTACGGCAATGGTGTCTCGTCTGAACTCCACCTTGTACACCCTGTGGTTGGCCCCGTCTTCCGAGGTAGTGGTATAGAGCACGGCTCCGTTGGTGAAGTCGTGTGTGCTTCCGCTTTCAGGGCTGATGGTGGCGCCGGGCGTGAGCTTGAAGGTGGGTGCCATCTGGCTGAGGTCGGCCTTGTTTTTTACGTGAAAAACAATCTCGTCACTACGGAAGTCTCCGTTGGGCACAATGATGGAGTCATTGAGTTGTGCAAAATAGTCGCTGGGGTTGGTGACGTGTACAGTGGCACTCTCGATGTCACATTCTGCGTTGAGCGGTTCTTCCTTGAAACAGGAGGTCAAGGACAAGCTGGCTGCCGCGGCCCATATAATATAGTGTAACTTCATTATCTTGAATATCTTACCTAAAACGTCCGTGTGAATGACCTGCGGGCCTCCACACGTTTATATTGAGGAGCAAAGATAGCACAAAAATATTGTAGTGTGAAAAGTTTTCTCGAAAAGTTTGAAAAAAAATGTTTTTTCTTGACCATTCCAAGTATTTTAGGACACCAACAAGACGGAAAAGGCGAAGGCCGGGGAATGAAAATTTTCATTCCCCGGCCTTCACACTCAGATGTTGCCAATTTTATTTTTAGCGTCACTTTTAGATGAGGATGACCGTCACGCCCCGTGCGGCTTGTGCGCCCATGACGAGTGCCTGGGCGATGTCGGCCGTCTTGGAGGGGCCGCTGATGAAGCAGCCGTAGCCATAGTCAGACATTTGGATGCGGCTGTAGGCCTCGTGCATATTGTTGACCACCGCGTGCCTGTCAAGCAGGATGACGAGGTATTCGGAGATGAAGCATACGGCCCGTTCCTTCATGGTCTGCGGAATCCAGATGCAGCCGTTTTCGGCCACACCCACCTTTCCCTCCACGATGCCCACGTCGGTGCCGTTGAGCTCCTGCGCCTGGCTTACCGTGTCGGGGTTGAGCGAGGCGATGGAGAGTCCGGCCACGTTGGAGGCAAACACCTTGGCTTCGGGATACAGCTTGTGGATAATCTCGTTGAGGTCCTGTCCCGGTTGGAGCTCAGCCACCTGTGCGCCCACCGTGTGGCTCATGTCGACAAACTGTTGCAGCGTGTTTTTATAGGTGATAGGCTTCAGGTTGTCCAGTGTGGGCATGTCAAACGTTTGGTGGATGTTCCGTCTTATCTTGTTGAGAATGTCTTCCTTGTTGCTCATTTCACTTTTCCTTTCTTCCATAAAGTTTCAAACGATTCACGGGCAAAGGTGGGCAGCTCGCGTCCCTCGCCCCAGGCGTTGAGCCCGTTGTAGACCGCAAAGCGTGGCGCGTGGTTGACCAGCGGGGCCAGTTTGAGTGCCGTGCTGTAGAGTGCCGGCCGGTCGAAGAGCACCTTCATGCCCCGGCTCATCCACTTCTTCATCGGGTCGGCCCGGTGGAGCGAGTCGAGCTGTTGCCGCCAGGCGTAAATCTGCTCGGCCAGGTCCACCTTGACCGGACAAACATTGTCGCACGAGCAGCACAGCGAGCAGGCACTCACGTTGTCGGCATACTGCTGAGGTCCGTGGAGCATGCCCAAGTTGATGCCGATGGGGCCAGGTATAAAATAGGTATACGAGTAGCCTCCGCTGCGCCGGTATACAGGACACGTGTTCATGCAGGCACCGCAGCGCATACACTTCAGCGACTGCCAGTGTTCCGGGTTGGCGATGATGTCACTGCGTCCGTTGTCCACGAGGATGATGTGCATCTCTGCCCCCGGCCGGGCCTTGCGGAAGTGCGAAGTGAAGGTGGTGGTGGGCTGTCCGGTGGCGCTGCGGCTGAGCAGGCGGTGGAACACGCCCAGGGAGCGGTAGTCGGGTATCACCTTCTCGATGCCCATGGCCGCGATATGGAGTTTGGGCATCGAGGTCGACATGTCCGCGTTGCCCTCGTTGGTGCATACCACGATGTCGCCCGTGGCGGCCACACCGAAGTTGGCTCCCGTCATGCCGGCGTCGGCCGTCATAAACTCGTTGCGCAGACTCATTCTGGCGCAGTAGGTAAGGTAAGTGGGGTCATAGTTGCCGGGCTCGCTCTTCAGCTCTTTCTCAAACAGGTGACCCACCTCCTCTTGTGTGATGTGGATGGCTGGCATGACGATGTGGCTCGGCTTGGAGTGGAGCAGTTGCAGGATGCGTTCGCCCAGGTCGGTCTCCACCACCTCGATGCCGTGGCGTTCGAGGTAGGGGTTCATCTCACACTCCTCCGTGAGCATCGACTTGCTCTTTACCATCTTCTTCACCTGGTGGTCCTGGAGAATATGGAGCACGGTGTCGTTAAACTCCTGTGCGTCCTTGGCCCAGTGTACGATGACCCCGTTTTTCTCGGCGTTGGAGGCAAACTCCTCCAGATAGTGGTCCAGATGGGTGACGGTATGTTTCTTGATGTCGCTGGCCAGGTCTCTGAGCTGTTCCCACTCGTCGAGGCCGTGGGCCATCGTGTCGCGCTTGGCCCTGACCGACCAGAAGGTCTCGTCGTGCCATTTCGCCTTTTCCACGTCCTTGAGGAAGTCGTGGGCTGCCTTGGTGTGAAGTGTGCTCATAGTCCTGCTGCCATTATTTGTACTACATGAATGAATTGGATGGGTTTGCCCAGCCGGCGCGCGATGCCCTGCATGTGCATGAGGCAAGAGCTGTCGGGTCCGGTGATGTATTCGGCCCCTGTGGCCATGTGGCGTTCAAGCTTGTCGGTGCCCATCCTTACCGACACGTCGGGCTCCTCGACGGAGAACATGCCGCCAAAGCCGCAACACTCGTCAGGTCGCTCAGGTTCGCGTACGGTGATGTCTTTGACGAGGGCGAGCAAGTCCTTGATTTTGGAGTAGGGCGTGATGTTGCGCTCGCTGGGCGCCGACAGGCCCAGCTCTCTCACTCCGTGGCAGGAGTTGTGCAGGCTCACCACGTGGGGAAACCGTCCGGGCAGCGACGTGGGCTTGACCACGTCGTGCAGAAATTCCACCACGTCCATGATTTTCCGGGAGGTCATGCAGGCATGCTGTCCCTGGAGCACGTGTGGATAATTGATTTTTACGAAAGCCGCGCAGCTGGCCGACGGCGCCACCACATAGTCGTAGGGGGCAAACAGCTGGTCGAGCGAGGTGGCCAATGACTGGGCCATCGACTCAAAACCGGCGTTGGCCATGGGCTGTCCGCAGCAGGTCTGGTGGAGCGGATAGTCCACGTCGAGGCCGAGGCTGGTGAGCAGTTTGTATGTGGCCACCCCCACTTCCGGATAGAGGGCGTTCACATAGCATGGAATGAATAGTCCGATTTTCATGGATTATAAAAGTATTTGTGTTTCTTGGTTTCCTTTACAGGTCGCAGG
>CALGHW010000370.1 GCA_937916075.1 uncultured Prevotella sp. | reverse complement strand
ACACGGCTGGTATGGGTAAGTCCTGGTTCTAACATGTTTTTTTATTGATTGTCTTTGTTTATGACAAAAGTAAGCATAATAAATAGTATGGCCAAATAAAATCCGGACAAGATGCTGTTTTCATCCCGACTTGGTTTGCATGGACTTGCGCTATTTTTTGATAAGACAGGCTGCGTCTCAACAAAAGATATAGGTTTTAAATTTGCAATTCTTATCTTTGCAAATTTTGTATTGTCTTCGACTTGCGCTATCTTTGCAGTAAAGACAGCCAGACCTTGAAATCATGGACATATCCCCGTTTTCCCATCCTCTATACGTCATGCTGAAGCCTGTCGGCTCAGCCTGTAATATGCATTGTGCTTACTGCTACTACCTCGAAAAGGCACAGACGCTGGACTCTGACGGTCCGCGGCTGATGACCGTCGAGACGCTGGAGCGATTTATCCAGCAGTATATGGAGGCGCAGACCCAACAGGATGTGCTGTTTATTTGGCATGGCGGAGAGCCGATGTTGCGGTCGATAGACTTTTACCGGAAGGCGGTAAGCCTGCAAGGTGTGTATGCCCGGGGCCGTCATGTGGACAACTGTATCCAGACCAACGGTACTCTGATTGACGATGCGTGGTGCCGCTTCCTCAAGGAGCACCATTGGTTGGTGGGCGTGTCGATCGACGGACCGGAAGCCTTGCACGACCACTACCGGAGAAGCCGGGAAGGTGAAAACACATTTGAGCAGGTGATGAGGGGCATCCGGCTGCTCAATCAGTATGGGGTGGAGTGGAACGCCATGGCCGTGGTCAACGACTTCAATGCCGATTATCCGCCATAATGCGGAATATCCGTTGGAGTTCTATCGTTTCTTTAAGCGTATAGGTTGCCGTTATGTCCAGTTTACGCCCGTTGTGGAGCGTACCGACTCACAAGGACGGTTGGTGTCTTTGGCCGATGGGGAAGGGAACTACCGGCTGACCTCCGAATCCGTCACGCCCGAGCAATGGGGACGGTTTTGTTGCCATATTTTCGACGAATGGGTGAAGCAGGATATCGGTTCTTACTTTGTGCAGCTCTTCGACGCCACCCTGGCCAATTGGTGTGGCGTGGAGCCTGGTGTCTGTTCGATGGCCGACCGGTGTGGCTATGCGCTGGCCATGGAACCCGACGGCAGTGTATACAGTTGTGACCATTTTGTGTTTCCGTCATTCCGGTTGGGCAATATTCATACACACACACTGACAGAGATGGGCTATGGCAAGCGACAAGACTGTTTCCGGATGCTCAAGGCAACCTGTCCTGCGGAATGCCGGCAATGTGCGTGGCACTTCGCCTGTCATGGCGAGTGTCCCAAGAACAGGTTTGTCCGCACGCCCGCCGGCGAGCCTGGTCTGAACTATCTCTGTCGGGGCTATCAGATGTTTTTCCGTCATGTGGCGCCTTATATGGAGCGGATGCGGCAGTGTATCCTGCAAGGTGGTAGTGCGGCCGATATCATGAGGGGATAACATGTCGTCTGCAAAGATGATGGAAAACCAAAAAAACATTGTAACTTTGCAGCCCGAAAACGATATAGTAATGGAACAACAGACCAATTTGCGAAAAGCTTTTGTCCAGCTCCACCTCAGTGTGGTGCTGGCGGGATTTACCGGACTGTTCGGTAAACTCATCACGCTCAACGAGGCCACGCTCTCCTGGTACCGCCTCTTTTTCACCACCGTCATCCTCCTTGTCTTTACGGGACTTCCCAAAATCAGCATGAAGAAATTTCTGCAGATAGCCGGCAACGGCACCTTGCTGGGCCTCCACTGGATGCTCTTTTACGCTTCCATCAAGGCGAGCAACGTGTCTATCGGCGTGGTGTGCTTTGCCAGTATCGGCTTTTTCACATCCATCTTCGAGCCGCTCATCTTCCACCGCCGCATCGCCTGGGCCGAACTGTTGCTGGCACTCATCACGATAGCAGGTTTGGTGTGTATCTTCTCATTCGACGCACGTTACCGCACAGGTATCATCATCGGCATCATCTCGGCGGCCACCTGTTCGCTCTATGCCATCACCAACAAGAAAGTGAGCGAAGGAGTGAAGTCGCGCACCATGTTGGTGTATCAAATGGCCGGAGGCCTGATAGGTGTGTCTATCATCATCCCATTCTATCTGATGATTTATCCGTCCTCACAGCCTGTGCTGGTCATCCCTGAGGGGGCCAACCTGTGGTGGTTGCTTTGCCTGTCGCTCTTTTGCACGGCCGGTCTTTATCTGCTGCAAATCATCGTGCTCAAGCAACTTTCGGCTTTCACGGTCAACCTTACCTATAATCTGGAACCGTGTTACACCATCCTGATAGCCTTTGTCGCCTTCGGGGAGGCCCGTGAGCTGAACGCCTCTTTCTATGTGGGCATCTCGATGGTGATCTTGAGTGTTGTGCTCCAGTCATTGAGGGCTTTGCGGAAGAAATAGAATGTGTCTGTCCGCACTTCGCAACAAAAGCGTATGGCCGGCTTCCTTATAGAAAAGCCGGCCATACGTTTTTGTTATATAGATTGTCGCACCTTTAGAAATAATAGGCTAAATACACCTGCCAGGCATTGGTGCGGTTGTTCTTGGAGACCACCTGGCTGGCGGCACTGCTGACAGCGTCAGTCCATTTCACCTCACCCGTCTTTCCACAGGCAATGTTGTAAGTACAGCCGATTTCGAGGTGGTTTACCAAGGCCACACCGGCACCTACGTTGATGCTGAAGTTGGTGTCCTTCAGCTTGTAACTGTTCTCCTCATTGTTCCACTGGAACTTCTTGTCACCCACGTTGAAGCCAAACTGCGGACCGGCAGCTAGGTAGATGCTGGCCATATCGCCCAGGCCGAAGCTGTAGCGCACGTTGATGGGGATGTTGATGTTCTTCTCCGACACACTCTTCGAGTCGTTGGCGTCCTTCAACTTGGCGTCGCGCTGGTCATAGAGAGCGGCGGCGTCAATGCCCAGGCCTACAATAGGCAGGGTGAATTTGACGGTGGGACCGACAAAGAAGCCCGTCTGGTTTGACTTGTCTATCACATCAGAACTCAAACTCATATTGGTCACATTGTAACCTCCCTTAAGACCGAAACTAATCTGGGCCTGTGAGGGAATGGCCGTAAGCAGGGCGAAGGCCATTGCAACGATAGTAAAGATTCTCTTCATATACAATTTGATTTTAGTGAAAAAATAGGGTTATTCCATTAATGGCGCTGGCGGCGGACCGTCACGCGGGCCGAACCGGAAGAAGCTGACTGTTTGGGTCGTGAACTCTTGGTCACACTGCTGCGTGAGCGACGGTTGGCCTTTTTGGCCTTTTTGGCGGCAGCCTTGGCAGCTTTGGGGTCTAACTTGGCGATGCTGTCGAGCGAGTCTTTGTGTTCCACCTGGCCGAAAAGGCTTTTCTCAAATAGGGCCAGCTCGTTCTCGATACGCTTCTGCTCTTTGACCAGGGCCGAGTCGGTGGTGCAGTATTGGGCCAGTGTCTTGCCCAGCATATTGGTGGTCTTGTATATCTTGCCGTTATACTTGTTGAGCGTGAAGAAGTCGTCCATGGTCATGGTGGCCGCATTGTTGAGGTCGCTGGTCATCACGGTCTGACGGCTCAGGAAAGGCTCCAAATCGCTGAACTTCACCCAAAACAATGGGGTACGGGTGGCCGCGTCGCCGAAATCGTCCTCACGCATCATCACCGGACAAATGGCAAGCACCTTGCGGTGGAAAGAAGAGTTGGCCTGGTCATAATAGGCACACTCCTTCAGGTAATACATCTTGACCTCTGCCGACGGGATGTCACTGTTGTCCACATGCACTTTGCCGTTTTTCATCTCATAGAAAATATGGTAATTGTCCAAGATGGTTTTCATCTTGACCTTGGCCGTATCAGTAAACACCTCGTTGCCGTCCAACCGGAACTCATAGACCGGGATATAGCCATTCAGGGCCAACTTGAAAATATAGGTAAAGAGATTCATCTCCTTGCCGACGGCCTCTACTGGATAGTAGAGACCTGCATTGGAAGACTGGCTCAGGTCTATTTCCCGATAGATGTCACGTCGCCATACCACATTTTCCGGCATGGAGACCGCTGTGGGAAACATCAGCCTGGCACGCATGGTCATCTGTGACGAGCCGCCTTGCTGGGCCGTCTTGTTGTTGGCGGCATTGCGGCGCATCTTGGGTTGCGCCATGACCCCACCGGCCACCAGCGCCATCATCAATATGCACAATAGTCTTCTCATATTTTTCTGTATCGTATCTTTTAGCTTAAAAACAATCTATTTAATAATTCACCTCGTCGCAGGTCGGGCTACTTGACGATGACCTCCATGGAGCCAGGTAACTTGCGCTGTATGCCGTCGGGACCCACCGCAGTGATACGCGAGATATAGAAGCGGCGGTTGCGCGACAGCTTGCGGAACGTCTCACGCTGGCGTGCCGAGAACGAGGCTCCGTCGCTTACCATCGGCACGGCATTGCCCATATTGTCGAAGAATACGGTCTCGAAGCTCTGCACTCTGAAGGCGATGTCCAGAATGCCGTCGTCGATGGCGGCGCCGATGCCGCCCGCTGCCATCAGGCTGGCCTTGGTCAATGCGCCTCCACGGTAGCGGCTGGGAGTCCCTTGGTCATCCTTCAAGGCGATATAGGCCGTCGGGTCTGGCAGCTTGCGGACATGGAAGGTGAACTGACCCATCTGTTGCGCCTTGCCTGTGTTGGTCGAGGTGACCGTGATGGTCACATCCTTGCCAATGGCCGATGGGCGGGCTATATAGCGGCCTGGTCCCACTGGCTGGAGAATACCTCCGCTCATGGTGGCCTGCACCTTGTTGAGCGGCACACCCGGCACACTCACGCTGATAGGATTGCTGTAGCCGGCATAAAGCATGTTCATCAGGTCGGCCGAGACGGTCGCGCTGGGGTCTACCACCGTGTATTTTTGCGAGAACGGCCGGCGGATACGCTCTCCGCTGCCATTGAGCATCTCAATAAAGCCAGTGAGGTTGAAGTCACCCGTGCGTCCACATACGGTTTCATAAAGGCCGTTGTGAAGGTTGACCTTGCGGTTGCCGATATAAATGTCGGGCACCTGGGTTGTGTCGATGGCAGCCATCACGATGCGTGCCGAGAACTTGTCGCCCCGCACCAAGGTCTGCGAGTTGGGTATCACAAAGGCGTTGAGCGAGTTGACACGTATGTCCTTCAAGTCAATATTGGCTACGAGGGTATGGAGCACTTCGCCTTCGGCATAGCGCACGTCGCTCTGCAATTTGGACAACAGCGTCACGGCTGCGGCCACAGGCATACTCTCAAACATATATTCCTGCCAGTTCTTACCTTGCAGCTTGGCGTTGCGGGGCACGTCGGTAGACAGGTTGCTGCTGATAATCGAGCGTTGTGTGGGGTCGGTGATCATATTGAGGATGCGGTTGCGGAACGAATTGATGGCCTTGAAGAGCTCTCTTCCGCGGCCGCGGCCCGGGGCCAGCATCACTTGGTTGGCGGCCTCCAGGTTTTCCTTGCCCACGATGTTCTTCACGTCAGCTTTGTCGCCGTCGGCCTCTCGGACGATGGCCAGCTTCAGCTCGTCGGCAAAGTTGTAGAGTGAGTCGCTCATGCGCTTTACCTCTTGAGCCTTGTCAAACCACGCTTTCACCTTGGCCGGGTTGGCTTTCAGTTGGGCGGCAAAATCGTCATACATGACCTGGTTCTCCTTGGTGGAGTTGGCCGTGGTGCGGCTCAGGCTTTCCTCCACGATGGAGAATCCGTTGAGCACCTCGGTCGAGACGTTGAGCGCCAGCATAGCCATCAAGACGACATACATCAGGTTGATCATCTTCTGGCGTGGAGATACAGGTCTTTTCTTTATTGCCATTTCTAATGGATTAGAGTGGTTACACGTTGTTTAGGAATGTTGTGACTGGTCGGCGGCCAGAGGTGAGGCGGCTCGCATGTTGACGGTCATGGCCTCTATCATGCGGGCGTAAATCTTGTTCAGCTCGCCTATCTGTTCGGCCATGCGGCGCGACTGCTCGTTGATTTGGTCGATGGTGCCTATTTGTGCGCTGGCACCCTTCAGCTGCATCTCATACACCTTGCAGATACCGGTCAGTGTGCGGTTGAGGTTTTCCATCTCTTCCGAGTCGCGTGTCAGACGCTGGCTTTGGTCAGACACCTTGGCCAGCATCTCCGTCAGCTTGTTGAGCTCCTCGACATAGTTCTTGGTGGCCTCTTCCATCTCAGGCGACACGCTTTGCTGTTGCTCCACCCACACCGGGGTGGCGGTGCCCATCATGGGAGCCGTTCCATTGCCTGTCGTGGGAGAGCCTTGTGCGGCCACTGTGGCATGGGCCGGTTCTTGCTCTTCTGGTATAGATGGCGCTACAGGTGGCACCTCGGATGGGGTGGCTGAATGGGCTGCCCCACCTATTATGATAGTACCTCCGGCCATAGTGCCCACAGACTGCGTGGACGTTCCGGCCGCGGCCTGTCCTGCTTCGGCATTGAGGTCATCATCCACCACATGTGTGGGCAGGTCGCGCCCCTCTTCTGTCTTGTCAAACGGCCGGTCAAAGGCAGAGATGAAGAACACGATGACCTCGGTACCCATTCCCAGATAGAGCGCCACGTTGGCACCCGGAAGGTGAGTCAACTTGAAGAGCGTACCCAGGATTACGATAGATGCGCCCCAACTATAAGCATAGTTCAGAAAAGTCTGTCCCGGCACGCTGTCAAGCCATTTCTGCAGCCGGTATATCACATTGTATTTGCTGTATTCAGTCATCTTTTCGTCTTTGATTTTTTGAATTTGTCACTTGTTGTATTGGCCAGGCTGCGCACACAGCGGAAGCCGATATAGGAGCGCGGCTGGTTCTGGTATTCATAGGTGCGCCAAGCCGAACGGATATACGACTCAGGGTCTTTCCAAGAACCGCCGCGCACACTCTTGCGCTTCAGGTTGTATGGGTCTTCCAGTGCCGCATTATACTTCAACTGAGGGTTGAGGTCGTTCATGGCGTCCACGCCCGCTTCCGTATAGACCGTGCTGGTCCACTCGGCCACGTTGCCGGCCATGTCGTAGAGCCCGTTGCTGTTGGCCTGGTAGATGCCCACCTTGCTGGTGATGAGGTTGCCGTCCTTGGTATAGTTGCCGTTGTCGGGCTTGAAGTTGGCGAAGAAGCATCCCTTGTCGCTTGCCACGTTTTGGGTCTCCCATGGAAATTCGTTTTGCTCCTTGCCGCGGGCGGCATACTCCCATTCGGCTTCCGTAGGCAGTCGGTAGCGCTGTATAAAGCGGGCTGCCGCACCCAGTCCCCGTAGCAGGAACTCCGTACGCCAGGCGCAGAAGGCGTTGGCCTGTTCCCATGACACGCCCACCACGGGATAGTCGTTATAGGCGGCGTTGCAGAAGTAAAGCCGCATATACCGTTCGTTGTCCGCATTGGGGAAGTCGTTTACCCAGCAGGTGGTGTCGGGATAGATGTTCACGATATAAGTGTTCAGGAAGTCCCATGGGCCGCTCAGCGGTCGGTTGATGGTCTGGCGCACCACTTTTCCCTCATCGTCCACGTATGCGGTATCCTTGGATATCCACACTTGTTCGTTGGGGTCAGCCTTCACGTCCGTGTTCAGGTTGCGCTCGGCAGGGTTCATGCGGTATTTGCGCTTGGCGGCCTCCGTGTAGTCATACACCTCATAGCGGTAGTTCATCTGGCTGGCGTCGAGCATTCGTTCGCCAGTCACGGGATTGGTCACATAGACACTCTCGATGGCCCGCAGCTCATCCTCATTGGGTTTGCGGGGCAATGGCTTTCTCCAGTTAAGGTGAGGCTTCACGGGGTCACCGTTTTTGTCTTCCTCTATCTTGTAGGTCTCGTCGCCTCCATAAGCGGGGTCGGCCAGACGTTCACGGATGATGGAGTCGCGCACATAGTTGACAAACTGGCGATACTGGGAGTTGGTCACTTCCGTCTCGTCCATCCAAAAACCTTCCACAGAGATGTCCTTTACCGGAGTTTGCTTTCCCCAAAGGCTGTCTTGCTTCTCGATGCCCATCCTGAGGTGGCCGCGCTTGATGAGCGTCATGCCGTAAGGAGTGGGTTCCGACAGTACCTTGCCGCCAGAACCGGTCACCTCTCCGCCGGAAGACATGGAAGCCTTGCCGCCGAAGCAGGAAATCAGAAGCATCGTCATCGACGACAGGCAGAGCGTTGCTATTATCTTCTTCATTTTCATCTTGATGTTGTGGGTTGTACTGTGTGGCCTTTCTGCCAGCGAAAGCCGCAGAATAGGCCGTTTTTACAGGAACCTCACGCTTTTATGTTTGTTTCTACCTTTTTTAGTCATGTTTATATCCGTCTGATAGCCCACAAACAGTTCGTGGCTACCATTGCCCATGCTGATGGCCGTGGTGTATATCTCATAGCTGTACCCCAGGCAGATGCCATGGAAGTTTCCGCCTACCATCACTGTCACAGAGTTGGTGGGGCTGTATCCCAGACCGGCATAGAGCATTTTCTTCTCGTGGGTATATTTGACGCGCCCCGAGATGTCTACCCGATAGCCGGTGCCGTCGGTCCGTGCCAATGCGGATGGATGTATTGATAAAAACGGATTTCTCAACTTAATATTGTATCCGCCAGTCAAATAATACGTGGGAGATACCTGAAAGTTTTGGGTCTCGCCCAAGTCTACATTGGGGCTGTTCAGGTGTTGTGCGGAGAGACCTACATACCAGTCGCGGTGCACATAGTAGAGGCCGGCACCCAGATCGAAGCCCGACCCGGTGGCTTCTGAAGAGGGGAAGGCAGGGTCGCTTGGTGTCTCGGTGTCCACTTTCGAGCCGTCGAAAGTCTCGCTGAGCATGCCAGCCTGAAGGCCCACACTCAACATTCCGCCGAAGAGGCGGTGCTTGTAGGCATACTGCAGGGCAAACTTCTTGTGGGAGAAGAGTCCAATCTCGTCGTTGAGTACCTGAAGGCCCACACCGTGATAGGACTTCAGAAAATAGAAGGGCATATCGCCCCCCACATACATTGTCTTCGGATTGTTCTCAAAGCCGGTCAAGGTCATGGCGTAGGCGCCGGTTACATTGATTTTTGACTCCTTGCCTGCCGAGGCTGGATTAAACGAAGGCTCCATTGCCCAATAATGCGAAAAGGCCACATCATACTGGGCCCTTGCCGAAAACACGGCAAGCAGCAAGATGAGTCCTATGAGATAATAACGCTTCAGCACAAATATATAACGGACCATGGCTGAATTTTATTGTATGGTGGCAGTGAATACTGGTTGTTTTCCAAAACTTGTTGTGTGCGCATATCCTTTTATTTGTTGAGCTTGGGGTAGCTTACCCGGGTGTGGTAAATGGTTTTCAGCTTTTCGATGAGCACGGTTTTGGCGTATGCGATGTCTCGGAAAGTGATGGGACATTCCTTGAAGAATCCGTCGGCCAGCATGCCGTCAATCAGCCGGTTGACCAAGTCCCGGATAGATTTCTCTGTATAGTCGGACAGCGAGCGTGAGGCAGCCTCCACGGTGTCGGCCATCATCAGGATGGCCTGCTCCTTGGTGAAAGGGTTGGGGCCAGGATAGGTGAACAGCAAGTCGTCCACGTCCTCGTTGGGGTGCTCGTTTTTGTATTTCACGTAGAAGTATTTAGCTTTGCCCTGCCCATGGTGGGTGCTGATAAAGTCTTTGATGACGTTGGGCAGGTTGTTCTTGTCGGCCAGTTTCAGTCCTTCGGTCACATGGCTGATGATGATTTGTGCGCTTTCGATGCAGGTCAGGTTCTCGTGAGGGTTCACTCCCGACTGGTTTTCGGTGAAGTAGATAGGGTTGGTCATTTTCCCGATGTCGTGATACAGAGCACCAGTGCGCACCAGTTGGCTTTTTGCCCCAATCTTGTTGGCTATCTCGGCTGCCAGGTTGCCTACTTGGATGGAGTGCTGGAAGGTGCCGGGAGCCACCTCGCTCATGCGGCGTAGCAGGGGGTTGTTGGTGTTGGAGAGCTCTATCAGGGTGATGTCCGACGTGAAGCCGAATGTCTTCTCCATCAGATAGAGCAGGGGATAGGCAAAGAGCAGCAAGGTGCCGTTGACGATAAAATAATTATAGTAGCTGATGTCAAACTTGGTGACCACCGAGTCTTTCATCATGTCATAACCAAGGTTGATGGCCATGCTGGCCAGGGTCACGATGATGGCGGTCTTGAACAGTTGTGAGCGGTATTGCAGTTCGCGTAGCGAATAGATGGCGGCCAGGCCGGCCACCAGTTCGATGACCAGGAAGTCGAAGGGGTGCTGGAGCATCACGCCGCAGATGAGCACCATCGTGATATGGGCCATGAAAGCCGTGCGTGAGTCCATGAACACCCGGATAAAGATGGGGGCCATGGCGTAGGGCAGGATATAGACATGGCCTATGGTGTTTTTCACCAGCACCGAGGTGAGCAGGGCAAAGACCACAATCAGGGAATAGAGCATGGCGATGCTGCGCGGCTTGTCGAAATAGTCCTTCCTGAACAGGCTTAGGTAGAGTGTGAAGCACGTCAGGAGGATGGCCACGAAGAGCGTTTCGCCGAGGATGGTCACTTGTGTGAAGGTCTTGTCTTCCGACCGTTTCTCGTTCTCTTTCTTGAAGGACTCCAGGGTGCGGTAGGCCGTTTCGTCCACAATTTCTCCCCGGTCAATGATTTTCTGTCCTTTCTGTACCACGCCACTGGCCAGTGCCACCGAGTTCATCAGTTCGTTGCAGGTCTGCTCGCTCCGGTTGGCGTCGTAAATGAGGTTGGGTATGATATAGTTGGTCAGGTTGCAGTGTTGCAGCGCCAGCCGGTGAGGTCCCATTATCTCGTCGGCAAACATTTGCTCATAGGCGATTTTTGTGGAAAGCACGTTCTTTACCTTGACACTGGCGGCCTGCTTCCCGTTGACTATCTGTATCTGTCGGGCCGTGTCTCTGGACAACTTGTCGTAGTCACCGCTGCTGATGATGCCCTGCTGGTAGACGCGCCGTAGCCGGTTGGCGATGATACTGATATAGTCGTCGGGCAATCCCGGAATACCTTTGGAAAAGTCGGACACAAACTTGCGCACCATGTCGCCCTCGATTTCCGTGTTCAGGTTGTAGTAAGGCTCATAGAGCCGCATCAGGCTGTCTCGCTCTTGCTTGATGTCAGCGTCTGACTTGTATACGGGAAAGTCGAACGGCGCCCGGAAGTCCACGTATTTCCAGGGCTTGCCTTGCTCCACGATGAAGTAGTTGCGGCTGTCGCGTGGCATGGACCACACGATGACGGCCACCGTACCTATGATGATGGCGGCCCGGATGAGCAGGTCGCGCCAGGTCAAGTCTTCCTTGATGTTGAATGTACTCATGGTGCCTGTATGATAGATATTGTTACAGAATGAATGATTGTGCGGGCGAAAATACTAAAAAAAAACGAAATGGCAAAGTCTTTTCTTGCCGAAAGCCGAAAACAGTACTCTGAGCGCGCCTCTTACCTATTTGAAAATGAATATTAACGGTATAAAAGGAGCCTAAGTGAAATTTTTATAGTACTTTTGCAGAAAATTATTATCTTTAAACACATTTGCTTTACAATGGCAGAGAGAAGAGTACGGGTGCGTTTCGCACCAAGCCCTACGGGGGCCTTGCATATCGGCGGTGTGCGCACCGCATTGTATAATTATCTTTTCGCGCGTCAGCACGGTGGCGATTTGGTGTTCCGTATAGAAGACACTGACTCCAATCGCTTCGTGCCCGGTGCAGAGGAATATATCATAGAATCATTCAAGTGGCTTGGCATCCATTTTGACGAGGGCGTTTCCTTTGGCGGCAGCCATGGCCCTTACCGTCAGAGCGAGCGTCGTGACATCTACAAGAAGTATGTCAAGCAGTTGCTTGACGCTGACAAGGCATACATTGCTTTTGACACACCCGAGGAGCTGGAAGCCAAGCGCAATGAAATCAAGAATTTCCAGTATGACGCCCATACCCGCGGGCAGATGCGCAATTCGCTCACACTGCCCAAGGAGGAGGTTGACCGCCTGATAGCCGAGGGCCACCAGTATGTGGTGCGCTTCAAGATAGAGCCGGGTGAGGCTGTTCATGTGGACGACCTGATTCGTGGCGATGTGAAGATCATGAGCGACATCCTTGACGACAAGGTGCTTTACAAGAGCGCCGATGAGCTGCCCACTTATCACCTGGCCAATATCGTGGACGACCATTTGATGGAGATAACCCACGTCATCCGTGGCGAGGAGTGGTTGCCCAGCGCGCCGCTTCATGTGCTGCTCTACAAGGCCTTTGGCTGGGCCGACACCATGCCTCGCTTTGCCCACCTTCCCTTGTTGCTCAAGCCCGAGGGAAAGGGTAAGCTGAGCAAGCGCGACGGCGACCGCCTGGGCTTCCCGGTATTCCCGTTGGAGTGGCACGACCCCAAGACGGGCGAGGTGTCTTCGGGCTATCGTGAGAGTGGCTATTTCCCCGAGGCTGTCATCAACTTCCTGGCTTTCCTCGGCTGGAATCCTGGCACAGAGCGCGAGCTTTACAGTCTTGACGAGCTGGTGCCGCTGTTTGACATCACCAAGTGCAGCAAGGCTGGCGCCAAGTTTGACTATCTCAAGGGCATTTGGTTCAACCATGAGTATATTCTCAAGAAGAGCAGCGAGGAGATAGCCGCCATCTTTGCGCCGATGGTGCGTGAGCACTGTCCGGAGGAGTCGATGGAGCGCATCACCAAAGTGGTGGAGATGATGAAGGACCGCGTGAACTTTGTCAAGGAGTTGTGGCCGCTGTGTTCCTTCTTCTTCATCGCGCCGGAGGCTTACGATGAGAAGACCCGCAAGAAGCGCTGGAAGGAAGATTCCGCACAGACCCTCACCGAGCTGATGGGCATCCTGGAGGGTATCGATGACTTCTCGGTGGAGAATCAGGAGAAGACCGTTGAGGCTTGGATTGAGGAGAAAGGCTACAAGCTCGGCAATGTCATGAACGCATGGCGGTTGACCTTGGTCGGCGAGGGAAAGGGCCCCGGAATGTTTGACATCTCGGCCTTCCTCGGCAAAGAGGAGACGTTGAAGCGCATGAAGCGTGCCATCGAAACACTCGGATAGAAACAACGCATTGTCATGCTTTACAACCTTGTTATATATTTGTATCTATGGGGCGTAGCCGTCGCGAGTCTGTTTAGCCCGAAAGTGCGCAGGATGTGGCGTGGTGAGCGCGCCGCCTTCTCGGTGCTTCGGGAAAAAGTGGACCCCACGGCTCGTTATGCCTGGATACATGCGGCCTCGCTCGGTGAGTTTGAGCAGGGACGTCCCATTATCGAGCGTCTCCGCCAGACTCATCCCGAATATAAGATTCTGCTTACATTCTTCTCCCCGTCGGGCTATGAGGTGCGAAAGGATTATCAGGGAGCCGACATCGTGTGCTATCTTCCGCTTGACACGCCCATCAATGCCATCCGTTTCTTGCGCCTTGTGCGTCCGTCGGTAGCATTCTTTATCAAGTATGAGTTTTGGTATAACTACCTGCATATCCTCAAGCACCGCAATGTTCCGGTATACAGCGTGTCCAGCATCTTCCGTCCGGACCAGGTGTTCTTTCGGTGGTATGGCCGGCAGTATGGCCGGGTGTTGAAATGCTTCACCCACTTTTATGTGCAGAATGAGGAGAGCAAGCTGTTGTTGGCCAAGTTGGGCATTACGGACGTCTCGATTACGGGCGACACGCGTTTTGACCGTGTGCTCCAAATCAAGGAACAGGCCAAACGCTTGCCTGTCGTGGAGCACTTTGTGGGCGACAGCCCCGTCTTTGTGGCCGGCAGCAGTTGGCAGCCTGATGAGGATGTCTTCATTCCATTTTTCAATGAGCACAAAGACTGGAAGCTGATTATCGCTCCCCATGTGATTGGTGAAGACCATTTGAGGCAGATTCTTTCCAAGTTGGACCGTAAGACGGTGCGTTACACCCAGACCACTCCCGAGCAGGCCGCCCAGGCCGACTGCCTGATTATCGACTGCTTCGGCCTGTTGTCCAGCATCTATCACTATGGCAACGTGGCCTATGTGGGTGGCGGTTTTGGCGTGGGTATTCACAACGTGCTGGAGGCGGCTGTATGGGATATTCCTGTTGTGTTCGGTCCCAACAACAAGCATTTCCAGGAGGCCCAGGGCCTGTTGGCCCGGGGCGGTGGCTTCGAGATTGCCGCGGAGGATGACTTCAAGCGGTTGATGGACCGCCTGATGACCGATTCTGACTTCCTCCGTGAGAGTGGCCGTCGGGCCGGTGACTTTGTCAAGAGTTGCACTGGTGCGACAGACAAAATATTGGCAGCTGTACAGTTGGCATAATCCAAGCGAAGCAGTATGTTTCTCCCATCCGCTTTCCGGATGAGGCTTGAGAAGCATGCTGCTTCGCTTTTTTTCTTGTCACCGTATTGTAACGCATAATTCCCAATCCTTCATCGTCTTGTAATCCAGGTGAAATATCCGCTGCCTACCTTTGCAGCGGATTTAATACAAGAGGATAAGCAAATGAGAAATCTACAAAGGATGACAGCCATGACGGTGGTGCTGTTTGCGGCAACTGCTTCGGCCATTGCCGCCGACATCAAGGGACGCATCATCGACCGGCAGACCCATGAGGCGCTGATAGGCGCCACTATCCAGACCCAAGACGGGCAGGGAACCGTGACCGACATCGACGGACGGTTCAGCATCAGCGGACTGCAGCGCAAGAAGAAATATCTGCTTACGATAAAATATGTATCGTATAAGACTCAAAGCATTGACGGGGTTCAGGCAAAAGACCATTCGTCGCAGGACAGTATCGTGATTGAAATGGAGCCTGACGAACAGAAACTTGGCGAAGTGACAGT
>CALGHW010000369.1 GCA_937916075.1 uncultured Prevotella sp. | reverse complement strand
CGGGATGGAACAAGAAAGTGTTGGGGCATGGCATGATGGTATCGCATATAGACTATTCCGACAGCCAGTTTACGCTGGGCGGATGCAAGGTCAACGCTGTGGCTGGCCATCCGCGGATGACCCTGATGCCCGCCGACGGTATGCTTGTGCCCGAATATTATATTGGCATGACTATCC
The DNA here is from genome assembly GCA_937916075.1 of uncultured Prevotella sp. Taxonomy (GTDB): domain Bacteria; phylum Bacteroidota; class Bacteroidia; order Bacteroidales; family Bacteroidaceae; genus Prevotella. The sequence goes on along the minus strand of CALGHW010000369.1, from coordinate 1,410 downwards.
ACGAGGGAAGCACAACAGAAGAGAAGCAAGTCAATGCTCCTTTCTATGAGAAATATGCCGGACAGCTGTTTGACCAGGCTGCCTATATCACAGAAGCTGCCGGTGACCTTTATCCGGGCAATGCCGCTGTCACCTCGCTGACCGACGAGTCAACACCTACGGCTGCTTGGGTGTATACTGGCAGCTATATGGGCAAGCCCATTACCGACATTTCCGAAGACGCAGAGACGGGTACCATCAGTTTCAAGTTTATGGGAGGCGCTGATACCGCAGTCAAGGACATCCGGCATTCGGAATCCATCCTTCAACCTGTCTATACGATTGGCGGAACCTATGTAGGCACAGACGCCAGTCGTCTTGGAAAAGGCATATATATCATGGGTGGCAAGAAAATAGTAAGATAGACATCACCATGTAAAATAATGAGGGTGCCGGTCGTGATGTTTATGACCGTCACCCTCATTATTATTTTATACCAAGTAATGCTCAAAATGATTGATATGATTCTATGCTCTTTTTGTTAGATTCATAGATGCGATTAAATTTAAGTACCTATTTATCTTAAAGCCTTATCAAACACGGCATCGCCCATCAGTTGCATTTCCGTCTCAGTAATGCCGTGAGCCAGAATAAAGTCACGCTCGCTGTCGATGATGTCCTCCTGGCAATGGGTGAGTATCTCCTCGGGGCGAGCCTGTGGATAAAGCTTGTCGAGGTAAGCCGAGAAATGGGATATGGCCTCGGGGACCCGGCCCATAAACCATTCGCAGTAGCCACAGTTCACAAGGTCGTCATCCTCCTTCCGGTCACCGTCCAACAATGCCTCATAAAGTTTCAGGGCCTGGTCATACTTACCACTTCCGGTCAGGGCCCTTGCCATCACACGGTTGGCTGCCGGGTCGTCGGGTTGCTCATAGTTGAGCTTATAAAGGGCAGCGCTTTGTCGTAAGCCGCAAGATTGGTCAGACACAAACTGTAAGCCAGGATATGGCCACGGTTGTCAGGCTGCGACTCTATCAATCGGGAGTAAGCATCAGCTGCGTCCGTATACCGCTCCTCGTAGAAGAAAGCGCGCGCCTCGCCGGTCAATGCCTTCCGGTCACCGGGCCGCAAGGCCAAAGCCTGGGCAAAACAGTCGGAAGCCGACAGATGGCTTTTCATGCGGTGGCGCAATATCATATTGCCACAGAGCATGTAGTATTGATAGTTGTGTCCGTTGTCGCTATAATTGCGCAAAAGTGCCTCGGCCTCACGATTCATGCTCCGTTTCATCAGTGCGGCGGTTATCTCGCCGAAATGTTCTTCCAGCGGAGAACCGGCGAACACGCTGTTGGCAAAAAACAGATAAAGCATGCCCTCCTCACGACTGAACGGGGTGCGGAAGCAACTGCGGGAAGGGTAAATGCGGAA
>CALGHW010000368.1 GCA_937916075.1 uncultured Prevotella sp. | reverse complement strand
TGCATGCCACCTATCTCCTTCACCACGACAATCGTGCTGCGGATGCCTTCATAGCGACAGATGGCATTTTCTATCTCGCCCAGTTCGATACGGAAGCCGCGCAGTTTCACTTGCGTGTCGATACGGCTGATATACTCCAGTTGGCCTTCATCATTCCATCGGCACAGGTCGCCGGTATGATACATGCGCACCGGGCGTCCCCAGGCATCTTGGCTGACAAACGGACAGTCGCCGAACACCTTCGCTGTCTGTTCTTCCCGGTGCCAATATCCCATGCTCACCTGTATGCCGGCAAAGCACAGTTCTCCGGCTATGCCTGGTGGCAAGAGGTGGCCCGTCTCGTCGACCACGAAGTTCCAGCAGTTGGCCACCGAGGTGCCTATTGGTATCTCGTCAATCCGTGTGCCGGGCTTTATCTTGTAGTAAGTCGTGTCCACCGTGCCTTCCGTCGGGCCGTAGGTGTTGATGATTTCTATATGGTCGCTGTAAACCGACGGCAACTTCTCGCCTCCCGCCGTTGTAAAGCGGATGGGCAGGTCGTCGAAGGTATTGAGGAGCAGGCAGGTCACGGCCGTGGAGTAACCGCCTCCCGTGATATGGTGGTTGAAGAGGAACTGTCTGATTTCGCCCAAGTCCTTTCTGATGGCCGACGGGATGAGGTGGAAGGAACCACCCCGCGTGAGTATCGGGAACATGTCCTCGACATGTGCGTCAAACGAGAAGGAGCTGTGGCCGCTGATGCGGTCGTCGGCCGTCAGCTGTTCCATATAGATGACTGTGGCGATGAAGTTGTGCAGTCCTGCCTGGTGCAGGCGTGCTCCCTTAGGTGTGCCGGTGGAGCCAGAGGTGTAAATCATGTAGGCCACGCCCTCCGGCTTTGACAAGTCGATGGCTTCTGCGGCAAGGGCCTTCTCCCTGATGCCTGGCTGTGTAAGCAGGTCGTCGATGAAGAAGGGCTGCGCGTCGCCTATCTGGAACTCGCCTTCAGCCAGTGTGGCCTCAAGCACGTCGTGAGTCGTGATGAGCAGTTTTGACTCTGAGTCCGCAAGCATGAATGACAATCGCTGGTTGGGGTACTCGAAGTCGAGCGGCACATAAGCCGCGCCGCATTTATGGAGTGCCAACACCGTGAGCGGAAACTCCTTGGTCCGTTCCAGCATGACGCACACCAGGTCGTCAGGCTGGATGCCCAGTTGGATAAACTGGTGGGCGAGGAGATTGGAGTATGCGTCCATTTCCTTGTACGACAGTTCGCTGTCGGCATCAGCCACAGCCAGACGCTCCGGGGTCTTGCGGGCTTGTTCCACGAAGAGGTTGGCAAAGGTCTTGGTGATGTCCATGTCCACGTGTGGGCCCTCGCCGAGCCTGATCAGCTGGCGCTGTTCCTCATCGGTGGTGATGGCAAGCGCATTGACCGGTGTGTCGTCACTTGCCGCCGACATCCGTTGCAGCAGGGCAGCCACAGCGTGTCCGAAGGTCTGCATGGAGGTCTCGGCATAGAGGTCGCTGTCATATTCTATCTCCAGTTCCAGGAGGTTGCCGTTTCTGTTCCACACGTCAATGGAGATGGGTGTCTTGACGGTATTCAGCCGCAGGGTGACAGGTTCACCCTGGTTACTGCCCAGGCAAATAGGCTCATCCATCACGTCGCCCTGGTAGGCCACCATGATTTGTGCGCCGACTCCATATCGCTCCACCACGCTCGTAAACGGGTATTTGTCGGAGTCGATGGTGGCCAGCAGCTGCTGGTGCATGCTTTTCACCACATCGGCAACGCTGCCGGTGCCGAAATGGCTTACCACGGGCAACGTCTGCACAAACATGCCCACGGTGGACGCCAGGTCGGTGGAGCCGCGTCCATTGGATATGGTGGTTATCATGATATGGTGCTCCCGGGTGATGCGGTGTAGTGTCTGCATGACAGCCGTCATCACCAGACTGCTTTCCGTCACGCCCAGCCGGTGGGCGCAGTCGCTCACAGCCTGGCGGTCCATGCTGACGCGTGTCTTCTGTGCGCCGGTATGTGTCATCCCGCTGGCCGACGGAGGATACTGCACAGACTCCACCTCGCCCATGATGCTGTCAAAATGCCTTTCGGCTTCCTTGAACCCGTCGCTTTCCTGCCAGCGCTTGTTGTATAGAGAATAGTCATAAGCCGTAACCGTCTCGTTGGTCGGCAGCTGTCCGTTGTAAGCCTGGGCGATGTCGCGCAGAAGGACGTTCATGGAGGTGCCGTCGAAAACGACATGATGGATGTTCAGCAACAGCCACGTGTCGGTGCCGTATGTATATATGCGTATGTCATACAGGTTTTGCCCGATAAGGTGGAACGGACGGATTTCATCCTGGAAGAACAGCTGGGTTGGTGCCTTGTCGAGTGTCATGAGCGCCACTTCCACGGCATCCTCGTCGCGGCGTTCCTGCATTACTTCGCCGTCATGCATTTGCAGGTGTACTTTGAGATACGGATGGGCGTCTAAGGTCTGCTCCACACTTCGCTTCAGCCGGACAGCATCTACACCGTCAAACTTCAGCAGATACGGTATGTTGTACTGCAAGTCGTCCGGGTGCTGCTCCCAGTCGATATATATGCCCAACTGGTTGGGCGTGAGCGGATAAAACGCCTGTTTCTGACTGGGCTGTATCCGCTCGTCGGTATCTGCTGCAGCCTGGGAAAGCTTGATCCATTGGCGTATCTCGGGCGCTTTCATCATGCCCTTGGTTGACAGGTGCAGGCCCAGTCGCTGCTGGAATATCACGGACAGCTTGATGGCCCCGATAGAGGTGAGGCCCATGGACACGAGGTTGGTGGTCACGCCAAAGTCTTCGGTCTTGAGCTGTTCGCTGACAATACCGAACATCTCCTTCTCCAGGTCGGTCTCGGGAGCCACCGTCT
>CALGHW010000367.1 GCA_937916075.1 uncultured Prevotella sp. | reverse complement strand
CCGATCTTGTTGCCGCCTGTACAGCACCGCCTATTTCTTTGAGGGTGGCAAGCTGGTGGACAACGGCAACACCCTTACTGCCGATTGGGGCGAGTACAACTCTGGCACGAAGGAGGCCGTGTTCTACTACAATGTGCGGCTTCGCAACAAGAAGCTTTTCCTCTCTACCGACACCCTTTATTATGACACCCGCAAGACCCTGGCTCATGCCGTGGGGCCTTCCAATATCAAGTCGGGCGCCAGCACCATCTATACCGAGGACGGATATTATGACACCAAGCACGACCGCTCGCGGCTGTTTGGCCGTTCGGTGATGAAAAACGGGGGCCGCACGATGGTGGGCGACAGCGTCTACCACGACAGCCAGCGCGGCACCAGTGAGGCGTTTAATCATGTGGTGTACACCGACGAGAAAAACAAGAATATGCTCACCGGCGACTACTGCTGGTATAACGAGAAGACGGGCTTTGCCATGGCTACACGGCGTGCCCTGGCCATCGACTATTCACAGAAAGACTCCCTCTTCCTGCATGCCGACACCTTCAAGATATACACCTACAACATCAATACCGATTCCGTATACCGCAAGATGCTGGCTTACCACAAGGTGCGGGCCTACCGCAAGGACGTGCAGGCCGTGTGCGACTCGCTGGTATACAATACCAAGGATTCTTGCATCACCATGTACCGCGACCCCATCGTGTGGAACAACAGCCAGCAACTGTTGGGCGAGGTAATCGAGGTCTATATGCGCGATTCCACTGTGGACAAGGCCCATGTTATCAACCAGGCTCTCTCCGTCGAGCTGATGTCGGACTCCACCCATTACAACCAGGTGGCTTCCAAAGAGATGTATGCCTATTTTGACAAGGGCGAAATCTATGAGACGGATGCCAACGACAACGTGCTCACCATCTATTATCCCGTGGACGACAGCGACAGCTCCATCATTAGCATGAATTATCTGGAGACCAACCAGGTCAAGATGTTCATGGCCAACAGAAAAATGCAGAAGATATGGACACCGCGCCAGGAGGGCGTGATGTATCCGCTCAACCAGGTGCCGCCCGACAAGAAATTCCTGCCCACCTTTGCCTGGTTTGACTATGTGCGTCCTGTCAATCGGGACGACGTGTTCAACTGGCGGGGCAAGAAGGCTGGCACAGAGCTGAAGGAGGTGAAGCGCAAGGAGGCTCCCTTGCAGCATCTGCCCGGCATCACTCCTAAAGAAACTCCCGTGGCTGTCCCGTCCGGACAGCCCGCCCAGTCAAAAGCACCATCCGATGAATCCGTTCAAGACCCGAAAGCCCCGGCGGTTTAATCATCCGCTTATCTATTCCGACGAGCGTTCCCGGCGGTTGAGGCTGCTGGAGGAGAAAGCCCGGCGCGAGCTGGGCATGACAGCTCCAGAGCCCTTCAATGCCGAGTTCATCCGGGGAGCGTTCACCGGCGACAAATCGCCACTGTGCCGTCATCGGAAGTGCGAGAAAGACATGCGTTTATCCAGTGTGTCTATCCTGTTGCTGATAGTTGCCTTGGCATGGCTGATGCACTATCTGATGTCAGGAAACTGGCTGATTTAAGTACTAACTAAAGAAGGAAAAATAACAAGGATATGAGTGACATTATTCAGTTGTTGCCCGATTCTGTGTCCAACCAGATAGCGGCCGGCGAGGTGATACAGCGGCCGGCCTCTGTCATCAAGGAACTGGTGGAAAACGCCATTGACGCCGGCGCCACGTCTATCGACGTGCTGGTGGTCGATGCCGGGCGCACGTCTATCCAGGTGATAGACAATGGTAAGGGAATGTCAGAGACCGACGCCCGCCTCTCCTTTGAGCGTCATGCCACCTCTAAGATACGCAAGGCCGACGATCTTTTTGCCTTGCATACCATGGGCTTCCGTGGTGAGGCACTGGCCTCTATTGCCGCCGTGGCCCAGGTGGAGCTGAAAACCCGCATGGCCGACAGCGACATCGGCACCCACCTCTCCATTGCCGGGTCGAAGGTTGTCTCGCAAGAGCCAGTGTCCTGTCCTGTGGGCAGTAATTTCACTGTCGAGAATCTGTTCTTCAATGTGCCGGCCCGTCGCAAGTTTCTCAAGAGCAATGCCACGGAGCTGAGCAACATCATGACCGCCTACGAGCGCATTGTGCTGGTTTATCCCCAAGTGTCTTTCACCCTTCGCAGCAATGGCTCCGAGCTGCTTTGTCTCCGTGCCGGCAGTCTTCGCCAGCGCATAGCCGATGTCTTTGGCAAGCGTTTCAACCAGGAGATACTCCCGGTCGATGTCGACACCGCCCTTTGTCGGGTGTATGGCTTCATCGGCAAGCCTGAGTCGGCCCGCAAGAAGGGCACCCATGAATATTTCTTTGTCAACGGCCGTTACATGAAGCACCCCTACTTCCACAAGGCTGTGATGACGGCTTACGACCGCTTGGTGCCCATGGGGATGCAAGTGCCTTATTTCATTTATTTCGACGTGAAACCAGAGGATATAGATGTCAATATCCATCCCACCAAGACAGAGATTAAGTTTGAGAATGAGCAGCCCATCTGGCAGATACTCACCGCTGCCTGCAAAGACTCGATAGGTAAGTTCTGCGAGATACCCTCCATCGACTTCGACACCGAGGGCAAGCCCGATATCCCTGTCTACAATCCGGGTGGTGGCGATGTGGATATGCCCGAGCTCACCTATAATCCTGCCTACAATCCTTTCAGCAGTGCGTCGGAGAATCCTTTTGGCGGAAAGCCCGCCGCCAATCCTTTCCATGGCGAGTCTGCCCATCGGGCGGACAAGGTACCCGACAACTGGGACGAGCTTTATGAGGGGTTGAAAAACCGGACGGTGTCGTCAGCTCCACAACCTGTCGATTTGTTTGAGCCCGAGGG
>CALGHW010000366.1 GCA_937916075.1 uncultured Prevotella sp. | reverse complement strand
GAATGATAGTTTTCTCACTCAAATCGTACCAAGTTATTTTTTTAGCGTCACTAAGGAGAGAAATGAGTACCTTTGCAGATGACATAACATAAATAAAACAACAGACAAAAACTATGAGTATTTTGACAATCTCGATTGTGACGGTTTTCGTGTTGGGTTATCTCTTCATAGCCCTTGAAAGCTGGACAAAAGTGAACAAGGCAGCCATCGCACTGCTGATGTTTGTAGGCTGCTGGACACTGTTCATGCTCGATCCGGCCAGCTATCTGCCGGCCGCCATCGGCGACAAGGCGGCCGCCGCCGTAAGCGAAGTGATAGAGCGACACTTGGGTAGCACCTCCACCACACTCTTCTTCCTGATGGGAGCCATGACCATCGTGGAGCTGGTGGACCAGAACGGAGGATTCAATTTTGTGCGCAAGACGCTCCATACCAAGAGCAAGCGGGCCCTGCTGTGGCGCATCGCCCTGATGACCTTTATCCTTTCGGCCATCCTTGACAACCTCACCACCTCTATCGTGATGATCATGATTCTGCGCAAGCTCGTGAGCAACCGGAAGGACCGCATCATCTATGCCTCGCTCGTGGTCATCGCGGCCAACTCGGGTGGCGCCTTCTCGCCCATCGGCGACGTGACGACCATCATGCTGTGGAACAAGGGGCTCATCACCGCCGGCGGTGTCATCAAGGAGATACTGGTGCCGTCGGTTGTCTCTCTGGTCTTGCCGGCCTACCTGTTGTCGCTCTCGCTCAAGGGCAACCTGAAAGACAGTGCCGTCCGGCCGTCTGACGAGGGTGATGTGACCGAACTGCTCACCGACGGACAGCGCAAGGCGGTGTTCTTCCTCGGTGTGGGTGGCCTCATCTTTGTGCCCATCTTCAAGACCATCACCCATCTGCCACCGTTTGTGGGCATCCTGTTGGTGTTGGGCGTGCTGTGGACCGTCACGGAGGTGTTTTACCGCCACCTGGCTGAAGGCAGCGACAAGGGCGGTATGCAGAAGCGTGTGTCCAAAATGCTCTCACGCATTGATATGTCCACCATCCTTTTCTTCCTGGGTATCTTGATGGCTGTGGGCTGTCTGGAGACCATCGGTGTGCTGACAGCCATGGGCCAGGGACTCAACGTGGCCTTCCATGGCAACCATTATCTCGTGACAGGCATTATCGGCGTGCTGTCGAGCATTGTGGACAATGTGCCCTTGGTGGCCGGATGCATGGGCATGTATCCTGTGGCTGAAGTGGGCGACATGGCCCAGGACGGCATCTTCTGGCAGTTGTTGGCCTACTGTGCCGGCGTGGGTGGCTCGATGCTCATCATCGGTTCGGCCGCCGGCGTGGTGGTGATGGGACTGGAGAAAATCACCTTCGGATGGTATATGAAGCACATCTCGTGGATAGCCCTTCTCGGCTACTTGGCCGGTATTGCCATCTACTGGGTGGAGCGCACGTTTATTTTCTGAAACAGGCTCTTTTTCCGGCCGCACGGTTTGTCCTTCTGTATAAAAAGCACTAACTTTGCAGTCCCAAAAGATAAAAGACCAAGATGATTGTTTGTATAGCAGAGAAACCGAGTGTGGCTAAGGACATAGCCAGAATACTGGGTGCCAACAAGCCCTGTGACGGATATATGGAAGGCAACGGATACCAAGTGACGTGGACCTTCGGCCACCTCTGTACCCTCAAGGAACCCGACGACTACACACCCCTGTGGAAGCGGTGGAGCCTCAGTGCCCTGCCGATGATTCCACAGCGGTTTGGTATCAAACTGATTGACGACAAGGGCATCCACAAGCAATTCGGCATCATTGAGCGACTGATGCAGGCGGCCGACGGTATCATCAACTGTGGTGACGCCGGGCAGGAAGGAGAGTTGATACAACGATGGGTGATGCAGAAAGCCGGGGCCAAGTGTCCTGTGCGCCGACTGTGGATATCCTCTATGACCGACGAGGCCATCCAGGAGGGATTCCGGACCCTGAAGGATGAGGCCGACTACCAGCCGCTCTATCTGGCCGGACTGAGCCGGGCCATCGGCGACTGGATACTGGGTATGAACGCCACCCGGCTCTATACCCTCAAGTATGGACAAAACCGGCAGGTGCTCTCCATCGGGCGGGTGCAAACACCCACCTTGGCCCTCATCGTCAACCGGCAGAAGGAGATAGAGAACTTCAAGCCGGAGGCTTACTGGATTTTGTCTACCACTTATCGCGACACGGTGTTCAACGCTACCAAGGGCAAGTTTACCAAGAAGGAGGAGGGCGAGGAATTTCTGCAGACCATCACCGGAAAGCCTTTCACCGTGACCCATGTGGAAAAGAAAAACGGCAAGGAGGCACCGCCTCATCTCTATGACCTGACCTCGCTGCAGGTGGACTGTAATAAGAAGTTTGGCATGAGTGCCGAGATGACGCTCAATATCATCCAAGGGCTCTATGAGAAGAAGTTGACCACGTATCCCCGTGTGGATACCCAGTTCTTGAGTGATGACATCTATCCCAAGTGTCCGGCCACCCTGGCGGGCTTGCGGGGCTACGAACAGCTTACCCAACCGTTGGCGGGCAAGAAGTTGCCTAAGTCGAAGAAGGTGTTTGACTCGTCGAAGGTCACCGACCACCACGCCATCATTCCCACCGGCCAGCCGGCGATGAACCTCACCGACATGGAACGCCATGTCTATGACCTCATCGCCAGGAGATTCATCGCCGTGTTCTATCCCGACTGTCAGTTTGCCACCACCACCGTATTGGGTAAGGTGGACAAGGTGGAGTTTAAAGTGACGGGCAAGACGATTCTCTCGCCGGGATGGCGCGTCATCTATGACAGAGACGCGCAGAATGTGGACGACGACGACACACGGAAGGATGACGAGGAGCGCACGCTGCCCCCGTTTGTG
>CALGHW010000365.1 GCA_937916075.1 uncultured Prevotella sp. | reverse complement strand
TGGAAGGCCTTATCATGCAAGCCATCCAAGACAAGAAAGAATAACACTGAAAGCTTTTTCTTAGAAAAGAATATTTGCAAAACGTTTGCTTTTCCAGCAAAACGTTTCCACTGAAAACAAAATCCCCGGCAACTGGTTTTACTCAGTTGCCGGGGATTTTGTTAATGAACTTTCAGTATCTTTACTTCACAACAAATTTCCTCACCTGCCCGTCGCACTCCACAATATAAGTACCGCAGGCCACTGGAACGGAAACGATTTCCCTACTACCAAATGCACGATAGACAACAGCACCATCTGGTGTGTAAATCTTAACGGCCTTACCAGCACAATGAGAAACAATGATACACTGCTTGGCGACATGGATATCCACGCCATCTGCCGCCAACGGCCTCATACCTGTTGCCGTCAACAAGAACGGGGCGGAAAGTACCGACTCGCCATCGTCATAAACGGCCGACACCTGATACTGATAGGTGACATTTTCCTCTACGACATCCTGGAAAGAAGTTGTATTGACAGGCTGTTCCGTCAATTTCACGCCGTCACGATAAACATTATAACCGAGCACACGCATCTCTACCTGTTCACCATTCTCGGGAATAAAGGTGACATCGTCCACCAGCATGGCAAGTTTTTGATAGGAAGTCCCACGAATCGCAAAATAGCGGGTTCCCTGTGGCACAGCAAACGAGATTTTAGTCCATTCATAAGGAGCCTCCCCATTGATGTTGTCCATCTTCACAAAGCTCTTCACCTCGTCATCTGTCGCAGAGGTGAGCACCTCAAAAGTCTCCAAGCCAAAATTAGGCACAGTAGTTCTCACGTAGAAAGTTATCAACTGGGCCTCACCGCTCAGCCGCGGAGAAATCAGCCAGTTGTCTGTTTCTGTTTTTTCCGAACTAAACGAGGCTATAGCTTGTGCTCCCTCATGTGCCATGAAGATATCATACTTCACCGCTGTTGTGTCAAGCCCGGCCTCATGGGCATTGAACACCTGCCAAGCCATAGGTTCCGTTGCATGCAGATACTGCTTTGATTCGCCTTTATAAGTGATGGCATAAGTTGTACCCCCATCGGCATCATAGAGTTTCCAGTCACCGATATTGTCGATGATAAACGGAGTATAGGTCTCAAATCCTTCGGTCACTGGCTTTTGAGCCTTGTAAGTCTGGGGCTTACTCCAAGAGAGGCTTACTCCATCGGCATACTGACCTGTGAGATCGGTCACGGTAGGATAATTAATGTGCCCCACGGTTGTGCTGAGCACGTCTGATTTATTGTTGTCCACATATTGGTCTGCGGCATAGTTCACATAAGCATAGAATGTATTATTCTCCGGCATGGCCGCATCGGCCGTCACATGAAACACGCACTCCATACTCTCGCCCGGCTGAATAGTATGTCCCTTGTATTCATCCACCTTCTTGTCGTTCTGATACAGTTCCACGGTATAGTTACTCTCAGCCTGCACACCGTCATTGCGCCACACGACATGGAAGTCATCAGTCTTTCCGGCCAACATGCTGGCCGGTCCATAAAAGTCGGTCACCGTGATATTGTTCTCGATATTGTCTATCACGTTCACGTTATCCAAATAGATACTGTGACGGAAATCACCATCACCTGTGGTGGCGTCGTATGCCACAGCCACAAAAGGCTTGTCCGTGAAATCAGTGAGTGGCACAACAATCTTGTTCCATCCCGTTACTCCCTCAAAGTTATTATAGTCAATGACTTTTAACGTGGTAAAGTTGATATAGTCTGACGTAGCCATTATCTTCAATTTAATATCAGACTTGATTTTGTCATCATAATAGAGATAGGTAACAAGGGCGGGGTTAAATGTGCCCGCCAATGATATTTTTCCACTGAAGATGAAACCCGTTTCGTTGGCACCTTCACCCTGGAAGTAAATCATACCTTCATCCCCATCCTGAGCCTTCACACTACTATTGTCCTTGGTCAACCACCAGGAACTGCTTCCGGTAGACGTGTTGCTCCAAGGCTGTTGGGTAATAGAGGCTCCAGCAAACGACTCCTTGAACGGAACGGTATAGCAGCCTTTGCCAACCACTATATAGTTGGAATAGGCGGCCTTGCTCATGCCGGCAGCATTATAAGCATAAATGAGATACACCTGCAGAGTCTGTCCTTCCACCTCATAGGGGTCAGTAAATGAAGTCTCGGTAATGTCAGAGGCCACGATAGTCTGGTCGGCACCACGCAACACGGTATAGGTGAGCTTGGCCGGATCAATATAGCCACCGTCAGCACCTACTGTTGGAGCATCCCAGGTGATGACGGGATGACCGTCTACCTCTTTCAACAGTACATTGCTCACGCAGGCCGGAACAGTCACACCACAGTAGACGGAGACTTTGCTGTCAAGCCCCTTTCCCTTCTCATTGTACACATATACGGTATACTCGTTATCACCCTGTTGTGCCGTAACGACCGTAAAATAGGACTTGCCAGGCTCGATGTCGTCAATGGTAGCCAAGAGTTTGCCACCCTGATAGATTTCGGCCTTATCCAGTGTCTGGAGGACGTTGCCATCCACATCCTTGGTCGGAGTGTTAAAGGCTATGGTGGCGTTGAGTGCGCCTTGGGCACCTGCTGTAGCCGTAAGGTCAGTCACACGGTCAGGACAGTCAAGGGCGGAGACCTCTGTCAGACGGATGTCGTCTAAGCGAAGGTCTGACATCTGAGGCTGGTCGGCCATGGCATGGAAACCAATGTTGTAGTCGCCCGTTTTGTCAACCTTGACATCCAAATCAAAATCATAAACCACATCGGTCACATATTCGTCTGTGGTATAAAGGGTATCTTTGACCAACGTGGTCACCATGTTCTGTGCTGAAGTGCCTTGTCCCATCTTCACTTCAAGTCGGTCGGGATACACCCGCTTGGAGGAAGATGTGAAAGTAAGTTTATAGAGTTTGCCTTGTTCCAGATAGATGGGTGGCGTGATGAGCCACTCGTCCATCGGATTCTTAAACGAGTAACGGCTCTGCACCATATCCCATCCAGTACGGAACACCCAAGTATCGCCGTCGTCATAACCGTCGATAACGGTGAAGTTATCCAGTGATTCCGGAGTATCAAACGTTTCTACATAGGGAACGACACAGTGTGAGCCCATTTTCACCTTGTTTGAAACAGCTGGTGTACCTACCAAGTCGCCAACAGAAGGAGTCACCTGATAACTGTACTGCACCAATGCTTCCGTTCCCAACTTTTCGGTATACTCACAAGCCGTCATATTCTCGGCTACCGTCACACTGTCGGGGTATCTCACCACCTTGTAGCGCAAAGCCTCCGCATCCAAATAGCCTCCGTTGAGGGTGGTGGAAGGAGCGGCCCAGGAAAGCCGCACATTGCCCGTCTCTCTGTCGGTCACTTCCAGTTTCAGATTGCCAACAGCAGCAGGAGCATCTTTTCCTACAAATATATCTACAACCGTTGACGGGCTTTTACCCACAGCATTGGAAGTGGTGACCCCAAACTTGGTCTGCCCACCGGGCACGGTCACTGTCACATTCACGTCAGCACCGGCAGTAGTTGTTCCGGTGGCCATTGTTGTGCCATTGGCTGTCACTGTATAGGTCAAGTCACCTGTAAGGTCGTCACCGGCAAAAGTCTTAACAGGAGCCGTAAACGAGACAGCCCCAGTACAACTTCCCTTGACAAAGTTGGGCGTGACAGAAGTCACTGCCGCCGGTGCGCCATCTTCTGCCAACGGAGTTTTAATGAAGATACCTTGATACTGTTCCTTGTCGGGAAAAGTCACCACCAAAGAAGCCTCACCGGTTGATGTGTTAACCTTGTAAAGACCTGTAGTACCATCTTTCAAGCAAGCCGTCCAGTAGAGTTCATTCTTACGCATATCGAATACGGCACTCTGCGTGATATTATCTATGTCCAGCCCTGTTGCGCCTACCAAGGTCTGCGCACCAGTGGCCTTGTTGACGGTGTAGAGATTGGCGTCACAATCTATGCCATAGATAACTCCTTCCGCATTAGCAGCCAAAGCAATCATCGAATTATCAATAGGAGCAATCTGCTGACGCTTACCAGTTTCCAAATTGAGCGTGGCCCACACGTATCCGTTATCATTGTCATTGACGAAACAACCGTATACCTTTTCCGTAATGGGGTCATAGGTCAAGTCGGTAGCCACATCTTGTATAGAAGTTTTCTCGTCATTTAAAAACTCCCAAGTATTTGCATTATAACGTTCAAAATAGACGAATTTGTATCCGTAGAAGGAATAGAAATTGATGCAGTAATAGGTATCACCGACCAATACGCCGCCGCCATTGGGCACCAAGTCGTCATCGGCCTTTAGCTGGGTTGTGGTATAAGAGGGCGATGTAAATGTGTACATGCCATACTTGCCTGTGGTATTATCCCCCCACGCCGGATTGGTGGTCATAGAGCCATAGAGAGTCAGTTGACTACCAGAAGCCGGTATCACCTTTTTGCCCAGACGCTGGGCCATGGCTTGTGGTGACAGGCCGGGAAAGCTTCGACCAAACGTGGTACGCTGCTTGTTTTTCTGATACAGCCGTTTGTAAACAACCAGCTTCTCCGAATCAGTGTTTTTATCTGCTACAACTGTGTTCGACGTGGTCTTACCGAACGTCTTTTGCAGGTTCCTATTGTCAGATATTCCAATAGGAAACGCTCCGATTGTCACAAATAGGGACAATATAAACACAAAGAGTCGCCTTTTTCTCATTATTAAATAAAGAATATATTTCGGTTGCAAAGATATACATTTTTATATAACAACCTGCACCTTTCGACGATAAAAATCAGCTGAAGCACACAAAAAAGAACAAATGAACATCATTCAGATACAAAATACAGCAATTTGTCACACCTAAAGGATGTTTGTATTGTCCTCTTGTCACGTAAGAGATAAATCTTCAACCTGTACGGTTGAAAAGCAAGTGCTATAATATAAAGATATTTCATATCCATCCAAAGCTTCCTTCGAAGCGCCTGAAACGGCTGGAATGAGAAAATTGCCTAATTACGAAGAGAAAGTTGCCAAGTTTCTCCCAGAAATCAGGCAACTTTCTCTTCG
>CALGHW010000364.1 GCA_937916075.1 uncultured Prevotella sp. | reverse complement strand
ACTACAAAAACTTCAAGGACATGATAGAATACATGCGCAATGCCGTCTATGCCAAGACGGGCAAGGAAAAGGACAAGACACTGCCCTTCATCTTCGGTACCGTGCCCCGCGGCAGCCGGCAGTACAGCAGTGGGGTGGAGCAGGCCCAGCGCCAGGTGGCCAAAGACCTGCCCAACGTGTATTGCATCGACATGAGCGACGCTGGCATGCGCTCGGATAATCTCCACTTCGACTCGGCTTGGACTGAGTATCTCGGCAAGAAGATGTTCAACCAGCTTGTGGAGCTCCACTTGGTCAATGCCGACCCACTGGAGGTGTCGAAACCCAAGGACCCCACAGCTATCGACACCGTTACGGTGCAGGCCGAGCGGCAGTGGGATTTCACCAAGCCCTGGAGTCAGGCCACGGCCGACTCTTTGGAGAAGGACACCAAGTGGGCTGCGTTCCAGTCGTTGGGCTACCGCTATGGCAACGCCATGAAGAGCAATCAGGAGCTGGCCACGTCTTCTGGTTATGTGCTGCCTGAGACCAAGGGGCTTTACTTCAAGTGTGGCTCAGGCAACCGCATCATTGTCAATCCGGGCAAGTATCTCTGCTTCTATGGCGACAACCTCTATCTGACCATCCCCAAGGTGGAGCCGGGCTATGCCGTCACCATCGTCACGGCCTCGGCCAAGGGCGAGCGCGGACTGACCACCGACAGCGGCGATCAGCTTATGCTGCTCAGCGGCGGCGTGAAGTCTACGGACAAGGTGAAGAACGTGTGGAAGGTGAAGGAGGACATCAGCGGTCCGGTGGACCTGGTATTCCATTCCAATGGTGGGGCCATCTATGTGTATAGTGTCACTATCCAGGCGGAAGCCATCAGCGACGACCCTAATTCCATCAAGCGGGTCCGCCGTCGTAAAGCACCGTCAGCCACGGCTTGGTACTCCCTTGACGGCAAGGCCGTAGGCCAGCCGTCAAGCGGACTTTATGTGTGCAACGGACAGAAATATATGGTGAAATAAAAAATCGGAGAGCGAAGTCTACTTCATCCCCTATAGGGTATGTCATGAAATTAAAATCAGGGCATACCCTTTGTTTTTGTGGCATATTTATGCTGTAAGCCATAAAAAAATGACGCTTTTGTATGGAAAGTGGTTGAAAAGTAGTAATTTTGCAATTCATAGACAAATATTTCATAGAAAACAAAAAGACAGAAGACAATGAGAGTAGCTATTGTTGGCGCAAGCGGTGCCGTGGGACAGGAGTTCCTGCGGGTGCTTGCAGAGAGAAATTTCCCGGTGGACGACCTGCTGTTGTTCGGTTCGGAGCGCAGTGCCGGCACCAAGTACACATTCCGCGGCAAGGAGTATACCGTGAAGCTCCTGCAGCACAACGACGACTTCAAGGGCGTGGACATCGCCTTCACGTCGGCCGGTGGAGGCACCTCGGAAGAGTTTGCCGATACCATCACCAAGTATGGCGCCGTGATGATAGACAACTCCAGTGCCTTCCGTATGTGTGACGATGTGCCTTTGGTGGTGCCCGAGTGCAACGCCGAGGATGCGCTCAACCGTCCGCGCGGCATCATTGCCAACCCCAACTGCACCACCATCATGATGGTGGTTGTGCTGAAACCTATTGATAACCTGAGCCATATCAAGAAGATTCACATCGCCTCTTACCAGAGCGCCAGCGGTGCCGGTGCGGCCGCCATGGCCGAGCTGCAGCAGCAGTATAAGGACTTGGTGGAGACGGGTAAGACCGACCATATCAGCAAGTTCCCCCACCAGTTGGCCTACAACGTGATACCGCAGATTGACAAGATGACTCCCAACGACTATACCAAGGAGGA
>CALGHW010000363.1 GCA_937916075.1 uncultured Prevotella sp. | reverse complement strand
GCAATCTTCTGAATTTATTCATTTTTATTGTTGAGTCGTCGCCTGTTTTATGCAAAAAAGAGAGGGCGTGTCAATGCTTATGGCTGACACGCCCTCTTTTGGTAAAAAAAGATTTCTTAGTCGTTCACTCGCTTAGCGCACCACCATCTTGTAGGTAGCGGTCTGTCCGGCCTTGGCCACAGTGAGGATATACACCCCAGCATTGAGTCCCACGGTACTGATGCAAGGAGCCGTGGTCGTGGTGATGGTCTGTCCGTTGAGGCTTACCAAAGTGGCCTGGTCAAACTGTCCGTCGATGCGAATAGCCTGGCGGTCGGCCTTTACGCTGACGGCACCTTGGGCCATTGTGGTGCTGATGGCATCCACCTGGATGCCGGCGGCCGACAGGGCCGACACGCGTCCGTCGGAATAGAAAGCCTGTACGGTATATTCTCCGTTGGCCACGGGAGCCTCGTCCGTATACTTCATGTAGGCGGCATAGATAGGAGATGTGTTAATCTGCACGCCATTGCGGAAGATGTTATAGGCCATGAGCTTCTGGTCTATTTGGGGTGTGGTGGCCGGTGTGGCGGTCTCGGTGATATGCGCCCGGATAGGCCAGATACACCAGGCGCGAGATTCAATCTCATGGTCCTTGTTGAATTCAGAGATTGTCTGCCAGGTCTTTCCCTCGTCTTCCGAGAAGAGGTCGGTGGTGCCAGGGATATATCCATTCTTGTTGGCCTGATAGTAGAGCGGGTTTTGTTGTGCGTCATAGTCGTGGATGCGCACGGCGATGCGGTAGCTCTTGCCGGCTGCGATCTTGACCGGTGTGGTCAGGGCCACGGTGCTGGTGTAAGGATTGAGGGCCACCTTGCTGTCGAAGGCCTGGCGGCTCACCTCCTTGCCGTCCTCATAGATGATGGCTTCGGCCTGGGAGAGTTTGTCGGAGTTCTTGCTCGTGTCGTCATAGATGAATGACGATACGCTCGTGATGTACTCGCCCACATGGGCAGTCATCTTCTCGGCGGGCAGGTCGATGGCCGAGATGATTGGTTTGCCGACGTTGCCGACGTTATAGATAGGAATAACGGTAGAGTTGGCCAGGTAAGACACCTCATAGGTGTTGGACGCATCCTTCCAGATAATGTTGGTCTGGCCGTTCTTGTTGATGGCTCTTACACCCTCGGGAGCGGTGCAAAGCTCATTGCCTACGGTCACATAGTCGATGGCCCAGCGCAGTTGTGACTTACCCTCGCCGTGGGCGTTGAAGCGCAGCTGGAACACCTTGCCGCCCAGGGCGGAGAGGTCAATCTTGTAGAAGTTCCACACATAAGGCTTCACCTCAGCTCCGGGGATGGTGTAGAGCTTGTTCCAGGTCTCTCCGTCGAGCGTGTATTCCACGTCGAAGGCATCCTTTGACAGGTCGGTGGGCACGGAGTTGACGTAAGTCGGGTTGCCGTAGAACACGAGGTAGGGGTTCGTGATGTTGCGCGCGTCGAAGAAGCGTGAGGTCAGCGTGGCCTCAAAGGGGTCTGACGAGAGAGAGGTGAGTGATGTAAAGAAGCTGCGGTTCTCGAAGTCGTAATCGCTTTCGCCTGTGACAGGCCAGAGCATGATGTCCGACACGTTGCCCCTCACCAGTTCCTTGGTCCAGTAGTTGGCGGTGAGGCCCTTGCTCTCGAAGTCGTCGGTCATGGGCAGGGCGTAGGAAGAGGGGATGGAGAGGCTCTTGGTCTCCGAGGCATCCGAGTAGTAGTCCTGTCCGTTTTTGGTGCATTGGGTCAGCACATAGACCGAGTGGCTTCCGGCGGAGGTCTCGGTGTTAAACTTCACCGTCTGTTTGCCTTCTGCTTCGGCGGCAGTGACGATGCCTGTCAGGTCGCCGTCCACATACACCTCGTAGGCTTTCAGAGTGGTGC
>CALGHW010000362.1 GCA_937916075.1 uncultured Prevotella sp. | reverse complement strand
TGCACTTAGAGAGTATGCTCAAACGGCTTGAAATCTAAATCCGAAACTTGAGTAAAGACAACCTTCGATATTCTATGTTACCATGGTGTTCCGAACGTATTGTTGGACCAAGCCCCCAATAATTAATTTCCGTTTGACCTTGTGTCCCATTCCCCATATATTTGGCTTTTGAATAGGTCTTTTGAGACAAATCATGGCTATCTTCAGGTTCTGGTAAATCCCCCAACACATCTTTACATGTCACTGGACGAGACAAGCTCTGGTCATGCACATTGAAATCATGCGTAGGCTTGGGGTAAGGATTATACTCTGACGGTACCTTATTTTGCTCTAACGCATGCAATGCATCCGCTTTCAACGCAGAACGCTTAATGCCAATAAAGATAACACGCTCTCGAGTTTCCGGAACGCCATAGTTTCCCGCATGAAGCACTTGCGGGTCAAGAACGATATAATCATTGCCATGAGCCGAAGAAAAGTCTTTTTGTATAATTTCCTTGACATCTCCTAAACTAACCAAGCCTTTCACATTTTCTGCAATA
Source organism: uncultured Prevotella sp. (assembly GCA_937916075.1). Lineage (GTDB taxonomy): Bacteria > Bacteroidota > Bacteroidia > Bacteroidales > Bacteroidaceae > Prevotella. The sequence goes on along the minus strand of CALGHW010000362.1, from coordinate 1,410 downwards.
AACATTTTGGGCTGAACAATATCAATAACCTGTTTCATCCACACATACAATTTGCCCCTTGTTTCTTCAGAAGGCAAATTGTCATCACGTTTTTCTCCTTTATGCGAAACACCCGAGTCAAAGCCCTTCCGCTTTCCGGCAACACTAAAATCTTGACACGGGAAACCACCAGTCACAACATCTACATGATGTGGAAAGACATCAAGCCCTTTTTCTTGCATTTTTACTAAATCAACAATGCTCTCAAGATGATATATGTCCGGATTTACTCTAAAACGAGACATATAATCCAACCACGAGTTTCTGGCTTCTTCTAAAATGTCACAAGCAAATATTGTTCTGAAACGATTCCTTTTTAACAAAGTCCAATTATCATTGAGCTGCCGCTCTATCCAATCATCATTAGTAACAGAATGTCTGTGGCAGATGAATCCTCCTTCCAATCCCAAATCCATCCCACCACATCCAGAAAAAAGAGACAACACCCTAAGCGTTCCTTCTTCGTCACGCTCATTGTTTCCATTATTATAAAACAAGTCATATTGCGGCTCTGCCACAATATCAGAATATTGTTCTATTGGGGGGTATTGAATTGTTTTCTTTGCCATTATTGATAAAATTTCGTGCAAATTTAGATAAAAATTTCGAATTATACACCAGTTGGAATAAAAAACGAGAATGGATGTCTCCCCCGTCAGTTATCCTTCCAGAAGCTGCGGGTAAAGAGCACCACGACGGTCATGATCTCCAGTCGGCCCATAAGCATCAACAAGGAACAAATCCACTTGATACTGTCGGGCAGAGAGCTCCACGACATCACCGGACCAATCTCCGTGCCCAGCGTGGGCCCCACATTGCTCATGCAACTCAAGGCGATGGTTACCGCATTGGTATTGTCTATCCCGGCCACTATCATAATCATGGCCGACACCAGACACATCAACACATAGAAAGCGAAGAAAGCCAGCAACGCCGGCACCTTGGAGGGCGACACATTCTGACCGTTGACCTTGACCGGCAGCACGGCGGCGGGATGAAGCATGTGGCGCAACTCGTTTTGGGCCACCTTGAGCACCATCGCACCGCGGATACACTTGAAGCCGCCGCTGGTAGACCCCGCACAAGCGCCCAAGAACATACACACGCTGAGGATAACCCAGGTGATGTGGGGCCAGGTGGCCGCATCGTCGTTAAACAGTCCCGTCGTGGTGATGAACGACACCACCTGAAACAGGGCACAACGGAATGCCCGCTCCACATCATAGCCCAAGCGCCCCATGAGCAGGCACATAATCCAGCCTGTGGCCACGCAGACCACCAGGAGGTAGAGCCGGAACTCGGTGTTGGCCAGCAGCTCGCGCAGCTTATGCTTGAAGACAACCACATAAAGCAGCGTGAAGTTGACTCCAG
>CALGHW010000361.1 GCA_937916075.1 uncultured Prevotella sp. | reverse complement strand
GCCTTCATCCTGCACAGTCTCATCAACGAGATTGTGCTGTTGCTCACCAGCTCGTTTGACACAGCCACGGCCAACTGGCTCTACCTGGTATACCCCGTGGTGGGCATCTACCTCACGTCGCTCTTTGTGCGCTATGTCGTCAAGGACAATATCAGCCACGGTATCACCCGTATCCTTTATGCCATCAGCAGCAAGCGCAGCCGGCTCAGGGGTCACAACTGCTGGTCGTCCGTCATTGCCTCGGCCATCACCATCGGCTTTGGCGGTTCGGTGGGTGCCGAGGCACCTATCGTGCTCACCGGCTCGGCCATCGGCAGTAACCTGGGGCAGCTCTTCAAGCTTGACAACAAGATGCTCATGGTCTTGGTGGGCTGTGGAGCCGCCGGTGCCATCGCCGGTATCTTCAAGGCCCCGATAGCCGGCTTGGTCTTCACCCTGGAGGTGCTCATGATCGACCTGACCATGGCCTCGCTGCTGCCCATACTCGTGTCGTGCGTGACGGCCACTTGCTTCACCTATATATTCAGTGGTTCCACGGCCCTGTTCACCTTCCATCTCGACAGCGACTGGACTGTGGAGCGCATCCCGGCCGGTGTGCTTTTGGGTGTGCTGTGCGGCTTGGTGAGTCTTTACTTTATCCGTAGCATGACTTATTGCGAGGGCATCTTTTCTCGGTTTAAGGACCGGCCCTATGTCAAGTTGCTTATCGGCGGCATCATCCTCAGTTTGCTTATCTTCCTCTTCCCCTCGCTCTATGGCGAGGGCTATGGCGCCTGCAACCTGTTGTTGGGCGGCAAGACCACGGCCGACTGGGACCAGATGCTCAACAACTCGCTCTTTGCCGGCCACAGCAACCTGCTCATCCTCTATGTGGCCCTCGTGCTGCTCACCAAGGTGTTTGCCACCTCGGCCACCAATGGCGGTGGCGGTTGTGGCGGTACGTTTGCCCCCAGCTTGTTTGTGGGCTGCTTCAGTGGCTTCCTCTTTGCCCGTCTGTGGAACATGTATGACATCGGGGTGTATATCCCCGAGAAGAATTTCGCCCTCTTGGGGATGGCCGGTGTCATGTCGGGCGTGATGCACGCGCCGCTTACCGGCATGTTTCTCATTGCCGAGATAACGGGAGGTTACGACCTCTTCATGCCGCTCATGATCGTGAGCACCTGTTCCTACCTGACCATCATCATCTTCGAGCCCCACAGCATCTATGGCATGCGACTGGCCAAGCAAGGCAAGCTCATCACCCACCATACCGACCACGCCATCCTCACCCTGATGAGTCTGGACAGCGTGATAGACCGTGACTATATGGCTGTCAGCCCCGACATGGACCTGGGCAAGATAGTCCATAAGATAAGCCGCAGCCGCACCAGTTTCCTGCCCGTGCTCGACCAGGCCGGCAATCTGCTGGGCGAGATAGATATCCGCAAAATACGCCATGTCATGTTCCGTATTGAGCTGTACCACCACTTCAAGGCCACCCAACTCATGACACCGCCGGCGGCCACCCTGCGCGACGGCGACCCCATGACCGAGGTGATGAAGATATTCGACCGGACCCATGCCGACTGGTTGCCCGTGCTCGACAGCGAGAACCATCTCAAGGGCTATATCTCCCGGCAGCGCATGTACGGCATGTACCGCAAGATGGTGGCCGACATGAGTCAGGACTAAGGACGGATGACGATCGGTCAGCTCAGTCAGACAGCCGTTAACCTAAAAAACATGTTGAAGAAATGAAGAAAGAAGACTTACGTATCATATTCATGGGCACCCCGGAGTTTGCCGTGGAGACCCTCAAAGCCCTCGTCGATAACCAGTATAACGTGGTGGCTGTGGTGACACAGCCCGACAAGCCCGTGGGGCGTCATGGCAGTGTGCTCCAGCCTTCGGCCGTCAAGCAGTATGCCCTGGAGCAGGGCCTTCCCGTGCTCCAGCCGGTCAAGATGAAGGACCCCGACTTTGTGGAGCAGCTCCGCAGCTATGAGGCCAATCTCCAGGTGGTGGTGGCGTTCCGAATGTTGCCTGAGGTGGTGTGGGCCATGCCCCAATATGGCACCTTTAATGTCCATGCCGCCCTGTTGCCCCAATATCGTGGCGCGGCTCCCATCAACTGGGCCGTCATCAACGGCGAGACCGAGACCGGTGTCACCACCTTCTTCCTCGACAAGGATATCGACACGGGGCGCGTCATCATGCAGCTGCCCTTTGAAATCAAGCCCGACTATAATGTGGAGAATGTCTACGACGGCCTGATGCACCTCGGGGCCGACATCTGTCTGCGCACGCTGGACAAGATTGTCGAGGCCGACGGACATCCGGACTCCATTCCCCAGGATCAGCTGATGACAGCCGGCCAGCCGCTGCACAGCGCGCCCAAGATATTCAAGGAGACCTGCCAGATACAGTGGGACCAGGCGGCTGTGAAGATACACAACTTTGTGCGTGGCCTCAGTCCTTATCCCGGCACGTGGACCACTTTTGTGGCTTCTGACGGCAAGGAGGCTGTCTTGAAGATTTTCCGCACCGAGCTCTCCGGGCTTCATTCCGACGGCCCTGTGGGCAGCTTGGTGCATGCGGGCCGGCAGTTGGGTGTGACGGTGGCCGGTGGTGAGGTGTTGCTCATCGATGAGCTCCAGCTGGCCGGCAAGCGCCGTATGGCCGTGGCCGACTTCCTCAACGGCGTGAAAGACATTGACAGCTGTGTCGTGAAATAAATTTAACCCTACATATAATAAAACAGGCAACAACTCGTTTGATAGATAGAATCATTTCTAATTAAATGAATTGTTGCCTATGAAGTATTTTACCAAAGAAGGACTCCAGCCGAGCGACCGAACGCTTCAGTTTATCAAGCAGTTTGCCTACTCTTACCGGGTGGTTAATCCCAATGATGGAAGCCCGGTGGTATTGTCCTTGAATTAAGACATTGACGCTGTATGACGATAGTTTCCCCTTCACTGCTTGCAGCCGACTTCCTGCGTCTGGACAGTGAGATAGACATGATTAACCGCAGTGAGGCCGAGTGGCTTCACCTCGACGTGATGGACGGAGTCTTCGTGCCTAATATCTCGTTTGGTTTTCCTGTGCTCAAGGCCGTGGCTTCCAAGTGTACCAAGGCGCTGGATGTCCACTTCATGATAGAGCATCCCGAGCAGTATATCCGTCAGACGGCCCAGGTAGGGGCGATGATGATGAATGTGCACTATGAGGCCTGTCGCCATCTGCACCGCACCATCCAGGAGATTCACGATGCCGGTATGAAAGCCGGTGTGACGCTCAATCCCAGTACACCGGTATGTATGTTGGAAGATGTGATAGGGGATGTGGACATGGTGTTGCTGATGGGGGTCAACCCTGGTTTTGGCGGGCAGAAGTTTATTGCCCATACCTTGGACAAGGTGGTCCGTCTGCGCCAGCTGATAGCCAGCAGTGGCTCCAAGGCCTTGATAGAGGTCGATGGCGGTGTCAATGCCCATACGGCCCGTCCGCTGGTGGAGGCCGGTGCCGATGTGCTGGTGAGCGGCAGTTATGTGTTTGCCAACGAGCATCCTGAGGCGATTATTCATGCGCTGCATGCGTTGTAGAAAATGTCGGTTGAGGTGATTCTTCTATAGAGTCCCAAAATTAAATGTATATGTCCGAGAAAAGGCCACTTCGAGAAAAGGCTAAATTCTCTATAAATTTCACTTTTTTTCGAAAACATTTGGTGGTTTCATAGATAAGACATATATTTGGGCCAAGAAATTAAATGTTAGACGATTATGATTAGCAAGAATGTACAAAGTATGATACCAAAAATTCAAGGATTTTTGGGAAGCCAGCCTATTAAGAAAGCGTGGCTCTTTGGCTCATGCTCGCGAGGAGAAGAGACACCAAACAGTGATATAGACATTCTTGTGGAATATGATCGTCGGCATACACGGATATCCTTGATGCGAATAGCTGGCATTATGTTAGGTCTCGAGGATTTGCTTCATCGCAAGGTTGATATGGTGGAAGCAGACTGTCTCCTTCCTTTTGCCCGGGAATCAGCTAACCATGATAAATTGTTGATTTATGAGAGAAAAAGTTAGAGATAAAGGGCGTTTGGAGCATATCCTGGAAGCGATTCATGGAATCGAAGAGTTTCACGTTCAATATACTTTAGATGATATAAAGAATAATAAACTTATCTTTTATGGATTCACAAAGTTTGTTGAAGTCATAGGTGAAGCTGTCTATATGTTATCCTCCGAATTTCGTGAGTCTCATCCAAATGTCAATTGGCGGCAAATAGAACGGATGCGTCATGTCTTAGTTCATGGCTATTATACAATTGACCCTGAAAGCCTTTGGGATACAATTGAAATAGACATTCCTGAATTGAAGCCTTGGATAGAAGCGTATTTGTCAGAAAGCGAGTGACTTTTTTCTTGGTGGTATTTATAACTGTATAGCTAACCCGCTTAGCTTGAATTATTTCAACCGTATATTTCAAAATTATTTATCTCAACGGGCCTATACATCGACTTTTTTATGTAATTTTGTACCGTCATCCCATGGATGGCTGGCGATGCGTCGCTGGCTGACAAGTCCATGGCTTGGCCTATCATAATAAGAAAGACGTTCTCTTGACGTTTTCTTCTGTGCTATTGAAACCTGGAAAATTTCAAAATGGAAAACAGAGGAAGACAGCGGTGGGCGTCTACCCACTGTGTATATACACATGGCATAGGTGTACCCCTTCGTCAAGGAGGGGTACGCTCTGTGCTATCCTATATATACCTGCTTGGCGTAGGCATCTGTTGCTTCTTATCCTTGTTTCCAAAGGTTTTTCCAGGACCTCAATAGCCAAGGATATGCAGAGTAATCAGATTCCTGCGCCTTTTCTTTTTGATGGTTCGTTTCGTATCGTTGGCTTTTGGCTCCTCTTGCGAGCGGCAAGGCTAAGATATGTTCTAATAACCTTTTAAATATCAGATGGTTTCTGCTTTCTGGAATCGGTGGAGTAATAGGGATGGCAAATGCCTCGTGCGCCTTTGCTGTGCTTCCATCGACATCACAAAGTTATGGCTAAGAAACTACAACTCAGTTATACAGAAATCGAATCCCGATTGCAAACGTTCAAGTCGCATCCCGTGCCTGCCTCTGAGGTAGGCTACGAGATATTGAAGGCTTTTGGCAAGAGCGAGCGAGATGTGTCGAGATACAAGGAGGGCAAGGGTATTTTGAATACCTTCGATGGTTTGCTCATCAAGGGCTTGTTCTGTTACCAAGCTACGGATACGCTCCATCTTACGGAACGGCTCGAAGCCCTGAAACTCGATGTGCAGGTGCGCAAGGCTGCGCCTAAGATTATCTGTGTAAGTGATGGCAAGACCATCTTGGCGTATGATACGCGTGAGAATGATACTTACGAGCAGCAGTTGGCTAAGATGCACAGCGACTTCGGCTTCTTCTATCCACTGATGAATGTGGAGCGAGTGCATGTGGTGGCAGAGAACCCAGCCGATGTGAAGGCGGCGGAAAAACTCGCCAAGTTGCACGATGAGATTCGTGCCTACAACGAGTACAACAGCGACGACGACCTCCACGACCTCAACATCTTTATCACCCGCTTGCTCTTCTGCTTCTTTGCAGAAGATACAGGCATCTTTGAGGAAAATCTCTTTACCAACTTTATTCGTCAATTCACCAAGAACGATGGTTCTGACCTCAGCGAGATGATAGAGGCTGCTTTCCATGTGATGAATGTGAAGCCACAAGATCGCTCCGAAGACATCACCAAGGAAATCAACCAGTTCCCATATGTCAACGGCGGGCTCTTTGCCACCGATATTCCTATTCCGGAGATGGGCTACAGGGCAAGGAAGATAATCATCGAGAGTGGCGAATTGGACTGGAAGGACATCAATCCCGACATCTTTGGCAGTATGATTCAGGCGGTGGTGAATCCTGACGTGCGTGCCAAGGAAGGTATGCACTATACCAGTGTGCCGAATATTATGAAGGTCATCAATCCGCTGTTTATGGACGACTTGCGTGCTGAATACAAGAAGCTGTGCGATTATTACAGTCAGAAGAAGAACCTCTATGACATGAGTGTGCTCTCTCATAATCAGTTTATTGACGAATGCAAGCCTATCATCAATGGCTGCAATCGACTAATGACGAGAATGAGCAAGATGAAGTTCTTCGACCCAGCCTGTGGCAGTGGTAATTTCTTGATTATCACCTATAAGCAGTTGCGCCTTTTGGAGATGGATATTCTCCGTCTTCGCAAGAAGTGTACGCCAGAGCAGATGCTCGATTTCATCGATGGCTCTTGCATTCGCCTCGACCAATTCTATGGCATAGAGCTTCTTGACTTCCCTCATGAGGTAGCCATGCTTTCCCTTTGGCTTGCCGAGCATCAGATGAACAATAAGTTCCACGCCGACTTCGGTGTGAACGTTGATGCTTTGCCATTGAAGAACATCCATCAGATAAAGTGCGGCAATGCTTGCAGATTGGATTGGGAGGAAGTGTGTCCACATACCAAGGAGGAAGAAGTGTTTGTGTTTGGTAATCCGCCGTATCTGGGAGGTAAGTTGCAAAATAAAAATCAGAAAGAAGATTTATTTTTAAATTTAGGAACATTACCTTCTTATAAGAACCTTGATTATATTTCTATATGGTTTTATAAAGCAGCTTGTATGGTTTCACATAGTAAAACTATAGCTGCTTTTGTTAGTACAAATTCTATTGTCCAAGGAGAACAGGTGGGAATGCTATGGCCATATATTTTTTCAAGTGAAGTAGAGCTTCTTTTTGCATATAGTTCTTTCAAATGGCAAAATAATGCAAAAAATAATGCTGGAGTTACTTGTACAATAGTAGGCTTAGCCTCCTCTTTGTGTAATCGACCAAAAATGATATATCAAAATGGTAAAGTTCGAATCGTAAAATCAATAACACCATATTTGACAGAAGGAAATTCGGTCATTGTAAAATCTTTAAATGAACCTTTATCTTCATTACCACAAATGGAATATGGGAATATGCCTTTAGAAGGTGGTTTTTTGAAATTGTCTAAAGGAGAAAAAGAAAGTATAGTGAATGCTTATCCTAATGCTGATAAATATATACGTCCAACTATTGGTGGAGATGAGTTGATAAATTCTATACCTCGCTTTTGTTTGTGGATAGAAGATAAAGATTTAGAGGATGCAGAAAGCATACCTCCAATAAAGGAAAGAATAGAAGGGGTTCGTAATTTTAGACAGAATGGTGGTGAGGTGGCTCGAACATTAGTGGCAAAGTCTCATCAGTTTAGATATAGGAAGATGGCTGTTTCTCATCAAATAGCAATACCATGTACGTCATCTGAAAAAAGAGAGTATATGCAATGTGGTTTCTTTGATGCAAGCTATATTTCTATGAATTCGGTTGAGATAATTTATGATGGTGATTTGTGGCTATTTGGTTTGGTTTCTTCGAAAATGCACATGGTCTGGGTTCGCACGGTGGGTGGTAGATTGGAGACTCGTTACAGGTATTCTGCCCAACTCTGCTACAACACCTTCCCCTTCCCATCCATCTCCGATTCTAAAAAGTCCGAGATAGAGGAGGCAGCAACGAATATTCTTCTTGTCCGAGCCGCATATCCCGAAAAGACCCTTGCCGACCTTTACGATCCCGACAAGATGCCGCAGGATTTGCGAGAGGCACATGAAGCCTTGGATACCATCGTGGAGAGCTGCTACCCTGGTGCTCCATTTGCCAATGATGAGGCTCGCTTGGAATGCCTCTTCAAACTCTATGAGAAAATGACAGCTAACAAGAAATAAGATAGCTTATGAATCAGATAAATGACAATATAGTTGACATCAAGTACCAGCAGACGGGTACTTCGAGCAACACCAATGCGCTCGGCATGCGAGAGATGCAAGCCAAGGCTTACGAGGCTCGCAACCATCGTTTCTTGCTCATTAAGGCACC
>CALGHW010000360.1 GCA_937916075.1 uncultured Prevotella sp. | reverse complement strand
CCTCCCGCTACTATTTGTATCTGGGCAAGGAGACCGACAAGGTGAACCAGGAGGCCCTGTTCACCCCGATGTCATTCTATGAGGATGTGCAGGGCGATGTATCGTTGGGTACCGGCAGCATCTTCTTCAAGAGCACTGGCAGCGTAACGCTGAAGACCATTCCCGACGGTATCGAAGACTGTAAGTTTATTGTCACCACATCGGGGCCTGTCGGCACTTCCGAGCTGACCGTCGAGGGCACCAAGGACGGTAAGACTTGGCAGACCGTGGGCGCAAAGATTAACCTGAAGGAGTATGATTCTGAGGGACAGGAAGTGGAGCTTACTTCTTATTTGAAGGACAAGAAGTTCCGCAAGCTCCGTTTCAACTTCAAGCATGGCGGGCGCAACGGCCGCATCAAGTACCTCACGCTCATTTACAACGACGGCATGCAGTATGAGGAGCTTGCTTCCGGTGGCGTGTATGATACCCAGATTGATATCCGTTCCAAGGAGACCGGTGAGTTTGACAACGGAAAATACCAGATATGGGTAGCAGCCGGCGACGGGTCGCTCTTCTTCGATGAGTCGGCCCCGGCTTACTATCAGCATACCACAGCCATCGAAGACGTGATAGACGGTACCGGCATCCGGCTTGTCACCACCCCCGACGGATTGACCGTCAGTGGTGTTAAGACTGGCTACCGGCTTACCTTGACCTCTCTCTCCGGAACCGTGCTTTACCAGGGCGTGGCCCAGGGCAACACGCTTTCCGTGCCAGCCTCTGGCACCGGCAGCGTGGCGCTGCTTACCGTAGAGGGCGACGGCCACACTTATCGCACCAAGACAATCCTCAAGTAACCAACTAACAGACAATAATAAAATAATGAGACGAAATAAATATTCCGCATTGCTGCTGGCCGCACTGGCCACCGGTGCTGTCTGGGCTACTGTAAGCCAGACGGCCGACCGTCATGACCGCCAGCAGGAAAAGGTGAGACCCTCGGAAAGCCTGATGCACCAGGCCCCGGCGCCACGCGTGCATTATCCTGCGCTCAAGGCCGAGGGCAGTGCCGACGGCGTGCCCTATGGCCTTGGCCTGATGGGCGTGACCGACAAGACCGTGCAGCTCACCTGGATTTCACCCGAACCCACCGACGGCTACTTCGATGACTTCGAGAGCCATGAGGACTTTGCTGTCAATTCTGCCGGCAACATCGGCTGGTCGTACATTGACGCCGACAACAAAAGCACCTATACCTGGCAGGCCTGCACCTTCCCCACGCAGGGACAGAAGATGGCCTTTGTCGTGATGAATCCCTGGATGACCTCGCCGGCCGTCAACGAGAATCCCGACTACCAGCCCTATTCGGGCAAGAAAATGCTGGTGGACTTCTGTGCTGTGGATGCCCAGAACAACGACTACATCATATCGCCCGAATTAAACTTTGACCAGGACTTCCAGATAAGTTTTATGGCCCGCAGCTACAAGGTGAGCGATAATATCGCCGCCGAGCGCATCCGGGTGGGCTACTCCACGACCGGGCGCCAGCCGTCTGACTTCAAGTATGTCAACGACGGACCCTATGTGGAACTGCCCGCCGAGTGGACGCTCGTGAAATACACCATCCCCAAGGAGGCCAAATACGTGACGGTCAACTGTGTGTCTGACGATGCCTTCATGCTGATGATTGACGACATCTTTGTAGGTACAAACCAGGTGCGTCCCGGTTCGGCTGTCGCCAAGGCCGCTGCGGCCAATCCTCTGGTGGGCTTCAATGTCTACCGAGACGGACAAAAGGTCAATCAGCTTCCGGTAGACCAGATACGCTATACCGACACTGTGGACGACTATGGCTCTTACAACTACACCGTGACGGCCGTCTATAAGGACGGTACCGAGTCGGCCCAGAGCCAACCGCTCAGCGTCGAGGTGCCCGACATTCGTCTGTTGCCCTTCGAGGACGACTTCGACGACTGGACTCTCCATGAGGACAAGTGGACCACAGTGCAGGCCGACCAATCCAGCGAGATTCACTGGTCTATTGACTATTATGAGTATGGACTGGTGGACCCCAGTGCCACCTACAAATGGTCCAACGACGAGAATTATGACCAGTCGCTCGTTACCCGCGAACTGCATACCACCGACCGTTCCAACACTTACCTGCGCTTCAATCTCCGCCTGCGCAACAGCCAGTTGTCCAGCGTGGACTATCTCTCGGCCGAGGTGACCAGCGACGGCGGACAGACCTGGCAGGAGCTGAAGACCTACGACAACCGTTCGGGCAGCTTCGACTGGACCACATGCCAGTTTTCCTTGGGCGACGTACTGAAGAGCGACCTCTTCCGGGTGCGTTTCCGTGCCCACGGTGCCAATGCCAAGTGGATTAATTACTGGTATGTGGATGATGTGAAGGTGTGGAATCCTGTGTGGACTTCGGCCTCACTCCATGTCGCCACGGCTGAAGGGCCCGTGGCCGATTGTCCTGTGACGCTCACTGCCGACCAGGGTGCCGTTGTCAATGCCACCACCGATGCCAAGGGCCAAATCCAGCTGTCCCAAATAGAAGAGGGTAAGTATACGGTGCGCGTCATCCGTGACGGTTATAATGTATACAGTGGCGAATGGAACGTGGCCAAAGGTTCCACCAACGACTTCACGGCCCGGCTCACCCGTCCGGCCGTGTCGCTGTCGGCCACCTCGGTGGCCGCCGACATCGTGGCCGAGTCAAACACCGTCCGGACGCTCACGCTCCGCAATACCGGCGATGGCCCCATGGTGTGGCATCTGGCCGACCAGCCCGCCAAGCAGTCGGGCGATGTGACACACCAGTGGCAGCCCCAGACCTCATTCAAGACCTCGGGCGACCTGCAGCAGTCTATTGCCTTCGACGGCGAGTTCTACTACACCACCTCGTCGGTAGAACTGGGCAAGTTCTGGAAGTACGACAAGGACGGCCAGCTCATCGAGCAGTTCAGCATCCCCGAGATGTATTACCGGCTCTACGACCTGACCTACGACGGCCGCTATTTCTACGGCAGCGATTACTCCAACCGCCTGTTTAAGCTCGACTTTGACAACCGCCGTGTGGTTGACATCATCACCGTGGCCGACCAGCCCAGCCTGAAAATCACCCACTGTAGCTATGATCCCGACCGCAAGGGCTTCTGGATAGGAGGCTTCGGCACGGTGGCCTTTATGCGCCCCAACGGCAAGCTCGGTTCGCAGCTCACCTCGTTTGACTCGGACAACTCGGTGTCTGTCTATGGTTCGGCCTATGACAACATCACCCCCGGCGGTCCCTACCTGTGGCTGGCCGACATGACCTCGGCCAACAGCAATATGATTGACAAGCTGCAGATACGCCAGTATAACCTCAGCACCCGTACGCTGACCGACGTGAAGCATGTGCTCACCGACGCTCCTGGCTACAGGATGGGCGATGCCACCTCGGGCGAGAATTATGTGTGCGGACTCTTTGCCTCTACCGACATCAAGCCGGGCACCCTCACCCTGCTGGGTGTGCTCAATCAGTCGCCCAACCTGGTGTTCCGCTATACCCTCTGCGAGTTTGACAAGTGGCTCAGCCTGTCGCCCAAGCATGGCACGCTGGCCGCCGGCGCCGAGCAGCCCCTCACCGTGGGCCTGGATGCCCTGGCCGCCAAGAGCGGCGATTCATTCACGGGTCAGGCCACGCTCCTCACCCTTCCCGAGACAGCCGACCAGTCTCTGAGCTTCACGCTCAACGCTGTCGGCGAGTCGGCCACTCCCCGTCCGCAGCAGGTCAAGGCAGAGGCTGCTCACGCCTCGGTCACGCTGACCTGGCAGCAGGGCAACGGCTCAGCCCGTCCTGAGGGCTACAATATCTACCGTGACAATGTGAAAGTCAATGCCCAGCCCGTCAGTGCGACGACTTACACCGACTCCCGCCGGGTGTATGGTTCTTATTCTTATAAGGTGTCGGCTGTGTATGCCGGCGGCAAGGAGTCGGCCCTGTCCGACTCGGTGAGCGTCTTCGTCAAGGACGGTGCCCAGTATTATGCCCCCATCCGCCTCTCGGCCGCCATCAGCCATAACAAGGACGTGGCCCTGCAGTGGCAGTCGCCTCTGGCCCAGGCCGGTCGTCGTGACACGATGACGTGGGCCACCGGCGCACACGAGGACCAGATAGGTCTTGACGGTGGCGGCTTCTTCTATGCCGGTGCCGAGTGGGACGCTGAGGACATTGTGCCCTACCGCGGCAAGAGCGTGACCTCCGTGTCCATCCAGCTGGTCAACCTCTGCACCTATCTCTCGCTCAATATCTACAAGGACGGCGAGCGTATCTACAACCGCCGCTATACCGGCACCATCCTCTATGACGGCCGCTTCACCGAGGTGCCCGTAGAGACACCTGTCACTCTGGAGCCAGGCCATACCTACCGCTTCGCCTTCATGGTGATGAACGACGACGGTGTGCAGCCCGTAGGTCTCGACGCCTCTACTTCCAACGGCAAGGGCGACCTGCTCTCGCTCGATGGCAAGGAGTGGTTCTCGGCCGCCCAGTCGGGCTTGGTGGGCAACATCAACTTGCGTGTCAACGTGGCCCCCGCCACCTCGACAGTTGAGCAGACACCCGTGGGCTACAACGTTTATCGGGACGGTCACCAGGTGAACGAGGCTCCCGTCAGCGTCTTTACCTATACCGACGAACTGCCCGCCACGGGTACCCATGCCTACCGCCTCACCTCGGTCTATGCCGACGGTGGCGAGTCGGCTCCCTGTGAGCCGGTTGAGGTGGTGGCCTATGACATCCGGGAGCACCACGCCCCCTATAGCCTGAACGCCACGGTGGTGAAAAACCGCAATGTGTCGCTGCGCTGGGCAGGTCCCACAGCAGCGGCTCCCGTCTTTGAGCCCGACTTGCAGGCCCGTCCTGTCACCACCGACGCCGGTTATCCCGAATTTGTGCGCTCGTTTACGGGCTCAAAGTCTGAGATGGCCGTGGCTACCGATGGCAAGCACGTCTATACCTCCATCTACAATGAGGACGGTGTGGTGAACCGCTATTCGCTCGGCGGAGAGTTCCTGGGCAGCTTCAAGATAGCTGGCCTCGACGGCATCCGCAACATGACCTTCGACGGCACTCACTTCTATGTGGGCGACAACGGCAACAACATCTACCAGGTGGACATGGACAGCCACGCTGTGCTCGACACCATCGCCATTTCCGAATATGCCCGCCACCTGGCTTATGTGCCCGAACTGGACAACGGCCGCGGCGGTTTTGAGGTGGGCGACTGGGAGACCAGTATCTACGTGGCCCGCAATGGAAGCAAGTTGGCCACCGGTCCAGCGCTTAAAGGGGCTGCCGGAACGGCCTGTGTAGACGGCAAGCTCTATGCCTTTGAGCAGGGCGGCGAGGCTAACGCCTATACCATCGGTGTCTACGACATGGCCACCGGCCAGCGCACGGGCGACATCGACATGGGCCGCTACCAGGAGATACCCGACATGGCCTCGGTGACGGCTGGCGGTATGTCGTCGTTCACCGCGGCCGACGGCACCACCTATCTGCTGATGGCCCTGCAGCGTCGTGGTGACAACACACGCCTGGTTGTCCTCGATATCAGCAGTCAGCCCACGATAGCGGGCTACAACGTGTTCCGTGACGGCCAGCAACTCAACGCCGAGCCTGTAAGCCGCCGCTACTATGCCGAGACTCTCTCGCAGGAGGGCAACAGGCTCGAGATCGGAAGAGCACACGTACACCGTCCAGACGGTGTATATCGACGGCAGCACATCGGCCCAGTCTACTGCCGCCACGGCCACCATCGTGGCGTCGGGCGAGGCCAAGGTGCCGGTGGATGTCAAGGCAGTGCCTTCGTCTTATGGCTACGATGTGCTTCTCTCTTTCGCTGACCCTGACATGTATGCCGGGGCTTCCCGTACCGACAACTTCGAGACAGCCCTCGACGGGGCTGAGCTGTATGCCGTGAGCGGGGCCTCCTATGCGTCGCGGTGGTATGCCACGAGCGACTGTGCCTTTGGCGGCGTCAAGGCCATCAAGGCCGACAAGCATGATGCGGCCTTTGGCGTGATACCGGCCGAGGGCATGGGCTATCTGCGTCTGGCCGCCCGCAATGCCGACGACCATGAGGGCAGCGGCACGCTCGACGTGTACTACTCGAAAGGGGGCACCCATCGTGAGAACTTCATCTACCTTACCTCTTATACCACTTCGGAGGCCTGGCAGGACATCGTGTGCCAGTTGCCCGAAGGCACTGAGTATGTGGCTGTAGCCAAGGCCGCCTCGGCTCCTGCCACTTATGTGGACGGTGTGGCTCTCTACCGTGAGGCTCCGCAGAGCCAGGTGTACGGATTCGACATTTTCCGCAACGGGGAACAAATCAACACGGAGCCCGTGCAGGCCATCAGCTATACGGACCACAACCTCCTGCCCGGACATTATGAATACCAGGTGCGCCTGACTACACTCACGGCTGCCGTGAGCGAGCTGAGCGACAAGGTGGGGCTCGACCTCAGCTATGACAACGGTTCGCTGGCACCCACCAACCTCACGGCTGCCTGGCAATCCTCGGGCGACGTGCGCCTCAGCTGGCAGATGCCTGCCCTGGGCGAGCCTATCTGGTTGCGCTGGCACGACGGCAACAGCTACGATGCCGCCGGACTGCCCAATGGCGGCGCCTTCTATGCCGCCGTGCAGTGGTTCGCCTCCGACCTCAAGGGTTATGGCCACCTGGCGCTGAGCGATGTCGAGGTGTATATCAACCAGATACCCGAGGCTCTCTTCCTCCTGGTGTATGAGAACAATACCCTGGTGCGCCAGCAGTATGTGCCCACCCTGAAGCAGTATGCCTTCAACACCATCCATCTGGATGAGCCGTTGAAGGTCAACACGGAGAAAAACCTGCGCGTGGCGGTCTATGTGGAGCACAATGAAATCAGTGTGCCGCTGGGTTACGACAAGGGTCCGGCCCGTAGTGGTCGTGGTGACCTCTACTCCACCGACGGTATTACCTGGAGCACCATGGAGGACTCGGGTGCCGACATCGACGCCAACTGGAACATCTCCATTGGCTTGAGTCCCTACTCGGCCCAGTTGACTGGCGTGCAGAAGGCTGCCGGCCAGCGCCGCCGTTTTGTGCCCAAGGCCACAGCCACCGGTGCCCGGTTGACCGGAAAGGCTGCCCAGGGCGAGACCTCGAGCACGAAGAATGTCTTTGAGGGCTACAACATTTATCGCAACGGCCAGAAGCTCAATGCCACCCTGACCACCGACACGACTTATACCGACCGCCAGCCTGTCGACGGCAAATACCTGCAATACCAGGTGGCCGCCGTATACAGTTCGACGGGCGAGCAGAAGAGCGACAAGGTGACGCTCACCGTCTCGGCCATCGGAGATGTGGAGGCTGAGGGTCATGTGCGTGTGGAGGCTGTGGGTACCGACCTCCATATCTATGGCGCCCATGCCGGCGACGCACTGACCGTCATCTCGGCCGGTGGACAGACGGTCTACCGGGGCCGCGTGGACGAGGGCTACCATACGGTTGTCCCGATGCGGGCACACGCTGCCGGCACCTATGTGGTACGTGTGGGCGACGCCGCTTATAAAGTGGTAAGGTAGGCTTCTGCCACATGCAGTCTCCCTATTGACGTGAAAATGCGGAAGCGCAGAAGTCTTGCTGTACAAGACGCTGTGCTTCCGCATCTTTCAACCTGTACGGCTGAAGAATAAATGTTATAATATAAAAATATTTCATCTCCGCTTGAAGCTTCCTTCGGAGCGGCTGAAACGGCTGAAATGAGAAAGTTGCCTGATTACGAAGAGAAACCTGCCAAGTTTCTCCCAGAAATCAGGCAACTTTCTCTTCATAATCAGGCAATTTCATTTTCTCAACGAAAGCAAGTGTAATAAAAATTACCATAAAAAAAAAGAAGCGATAGACATCCAAATATTGTGCGGTGAGACACCGCGCCCTACTATACATTGCTCAACCGCACAGGTAGAATGTATTCCTACTATTCATTCCCTTATCCCGCTCATATCATTTATACGTGATATAATCTCACAAAAGATATCACTTATACATGATATAATCACGCAAAAAGATATCACTTATATAAGATATTATTCGTAACTTTGCCATTAAAAGAGCAAGAATCATGGACAAGAAAATCATCAAGCAAATCATTTTGAGGCAACAATACTTTGTGAGCCGTGTGGCGCTACAGACAAGAGACATCGCTTTGGATCCCAGCGCCAACTATGTACTTGTCGGGATGCGACGAGCCGGAAAGTCGTACACACTCTATCAGCATATCCAACAACTCATCGCACAAGGACACTCTAAAGAAGAAATCCTCTTCATCAACTTCGAGGATGAGCGTATCACAGACATCAAGAAGGAAGAACTACACCTGATACTCGAAGCCTATCAAGAGCTCTTCAACCACACGCCTATTCTCTTCCTTGACGAAATTCAGAACGTGGACGGATGGGAACACTTTGCCCGACGTTTGGCCGACGAGAAATACCGAGTATTCATCACTGGCAGTAACGCCCATATGCTGAGCCGGGAAATCAGCTCAACACTTGGCGGACGTTATCTCACAAAAGAAATCACGCCATTCTCTTTGGCAGAATATCTGGAATACCACAACATCCAATTGGAACCTCATTGGACCTTGTCTCCACAAAAAGCCGAAGTAGCACGACTGTTTCCTGACTATTTTTACTACGGAGGTTTGCCTGAGGTGTTTGACATACAAGACAAGCAAGCGTGGCTCCTATCTCTCTACCAAAAAATTCTCTATTCCGACATCATCATCCGCAAGGGGGTGAGAAACGAGCAGAGTATGAGAATGTTAGTCCGAAAATTGGCCGACAGCGTCATGCAACCGACGGCCATCAAACGACTGCAAAACATCCTGCAAGGCAACGGAACGAAAATATCCTGGGAGACTATCGGCAATTATATCCACTATCTGCAGGAAGCCTATTTGATGTTCAGTATCAGCAATTTCAACGACTCTTTCTCCGAGCGCGAAAGCATCAAGAAGCATTATTTTTATGACAATGGTGTGCTCAATTTATTTTTATTCCAGCCAGAGACCAAACTATTGGAGAATCTTGTGGCCATTCATCTTTATCAAAAATATGCCGACAGGCTCTTTTATTACAACAGAAACGTGGAAGTAGACTTCTGTGTGCCGACAGAAAAGCTGCTGATACAAGTAGCTTATCATCTCTACGACGAGAACACCGTCAGGCGTGAGACCTCAGCCCTCGTCAAAACTGCCGACTTTATAAAAGCCGACCGACTGCTCATTGTCACTTATGACCAAGAAAGGACACTCAGCCTGCATGGCTACACCATACAGGTGTTGCCTATATGGGAATGGCTGTTAGAGTGAAGACAGGCAACCCTACTTGGCCAGGTGGCCGATGACGTGGGAGGGATTATAGGTGTTCTCGAAGCCCTTGGCCAGGCCGCCCTGGCTGGTCTCCTTGTAGAGCGAGGGCAGGTCGTGGCCGGTCTGCTTCATCACCTTCACCACCTTGTCGAACGACACGCGGTGGCTGCCGTCGGAAAACGAGGCATAGAGGTTGGCGTCCAGGGCACGCGTGGCGGCAAAGGCGTTGCGCTCGATACAGGGTATCTGCACCAGTCCGCACACGGGGTCGCACGTCATGCCGAGATGGTGCTCCAGGCCCATCTCGGCCGCATACTCTATCTGCGACGGACTGCCGCCGAAGAGTTGGCACACGGCCGCCGAGGCCATGGCACAGGCCACGCCCACCTCGCCCTGGCAACCCACGTCGGCTCCCGAGATAGAGGCGTTGTGCTTCACGATGTTGCCCACCAGACCGGCTGTGGCGATGGCGTTGAGGATGCGGTCTTCCTTGAACCCGTGGCCCCTCCAGATATGGTAGAGCACCGACGGCAGCACGCCGCAGGCGCCACAGGTGGGGGCCGTGACGATGGTGCCGCCCGAGGCGTTCTCCTCGCTCACGGCCAGGGCATAGGCATACACCAGGCCGCGCGACTGGAGCGACTGCTTGTAGCCCAAGGCCTTGACATAATAGGTGGGGGCCTTGCGGGTGAGGTTGAGCGGGCCGGGCAAGCGGCCCTCATGGTTGATGCCGGTCTCCACCGACCGCTTCATGGCCTCCCACACCTCGTGGAGATAGTCCCACAGCTCGCGGCCCTCACACAGCTCCACATACTCCCAGTAGCTGCGCCCGTTGCTGTAACACCACTCCATGATGTCGGTCATGGTGCCCAGCTTGTACACCTCGGGCGTGTCAAACATATCACCCGCTTCCTTGCCTTCCGAGAGGGCGCCGCCGCCCACGCTGTACACCGTCCAGGAGTCGGTCATGCGGTGCTCGTCGTCGAAAGCCTTAAACTTCATGGCGTTGGGATGAAACGGCAGGCTCACCGACGCCTGCCACACGATGTTGACAGGGGCCACGGGGGCCAGCACGTCGGTGATGGCCACGTCGGTCATGTGGCCCCGCCCCGTGGCGGCCAAACTGCCATAAAGGGTCACTTCAAAGGCCTTGGCCCCCTTGTTGCGCTCCAAGAAGAGGCGCGCTGCCCGCTGGGGACCCATCGTGTGGCTGCTCGACGGTCCCTTTCCTATCCTGTATAATTCTCTCAATGACTTCATCCTGACTTTACCTTAAAATGTTTCTGTTTTTTTGAGACACAAAATTACAACTTTATTTTCGCTTTCGGCCACACACAGGCCATGTTTTTGTCTACGTCCCGACAGAATATGACAAAACCGGAGAAGTGGAAGCGCATGGCTTGCAGAGCCATGACACTTCCACTTCTCTATCGTTTGCACTTTCTCTATTTTCCGAATCGATGGCCGGCAAGGGCGATTGCCATAAATGAAATTCTGAGTGTAAAGACTCTCTTCTACCATCTTTCCATTGGCATCCTTCCAAGTCGTTGCACTTTCAATCTTCACGACAATAAATTTTCATTCATAGTCATTGTACTTGCTTAAATTGTACTTGCTTAAATAATGTTCAACAAATAACTTGCGCAGAAATTATTTAGCATCTTTCCTTTGGTTGACTTTCAAATTTTGTGTCAACAGCATTGTCGGTTTGGAGAATAATATTTATATTTGCAAACAAAAGGACACATTATGAAGATAACCGTAGCAAACCCCATATACGATGCTGTTTTCAAGTTTCTCATGGAAGACGAGCGTATCGCCCGGACTATCATCTCGGCATTACTGAAGAAGGAGGTCGTGAGCGTGGAGATGCGCCGTCATGAGCATCCCAACATTACCCGCGACAACATCTCCATGTTCCGCATCGACTTTGCCGCAAGGGTGAGGGAGGACGACGGCTCCGTGAGGCTTGTGCTCGTGGAGCTACAGAAGACATGGCTCGACACGGAGACCCTCCGTTTCCGCCGCTACCTCGCCGCGCAATACAATGCCGAGGAGAATATGCTCAAGGAGGGACCCAATGAGGGATACGCCATCCCGATGGTCGCCGTTTATCTGTTGGGCCATCGTATTGGAGACATCGACGAGCCGGTGGTTTATGTAGGACACAAGGCGTTGGACTACAATGGCCACGAGGTGGCCAATGGAGACAAGGACCCGTTTATCAACAGCCTCATCCACGACAGCATTATAGTACAGATTCCCTTGCTGCATGGAAAAATCAACAATCATCTTGACAAGGTGCTCAGCGTGTTTGACCAGACACAGCGGACAAAAGAAAACCAGCAAGTGGTGGACCTTGAGGAGAGCTTGTATGAGGACGACCCCGAAATGATGCGCATCGTCCACAGGCTCACACTCGCGACAATGAGCGCGGCGGTAAGACAGGAAATGAATGATGAAGACGAGTTCTACTCTGTCATAGAGGCGCGCGACACGCAAGTGATGAAACTGAACCAAATGCTCTCTGAACAGAGAAACCAACTCTCCAAACAGAGAGACCAACTCTCCAAACAGAGAGACCAACTCTCCGAGCAGAACGCCCAAATAAAGGCTATGGCTCAAGCCATGTTTGAGAATGGACTCCCTATGGAATCTATTGCCAAAAGTATGAACAGAACGATAGATGATGTAAAGAAGATGTTAGGCGTATAACCAACTTTTTAAGCGTTCAAAAAATAGTGACCCTTACGGTTGAGGATGCGTAGCTTACACTTCTCTTCACCGCACCCCACTACCATGAACATGGCAAGGCTATTTGACTTAACAATATTTTTGTATATTCACTTCTATTAAGAAAACAAAGTTGCCTGATTACGAACGTGAAAGTTGCCTGATTTCTGGGAGAAACTTGGCAGGTTTCTCTTTGTAATCAAGCAAATTTCTCATTCCAACCGTTTCGAGTACTCCAAAGAACACATCGAACGGATATGAAAAATATTTATATTAAGCAGATGCTCAAAATGAATTGCATATATGAATCTCACACAAAAAAGTGATGCTCTTACATATCTCTACACTCTCTTTCGGCCCGTATGTCCAGCCTTTCAAATACAGTCATAGGAAAATGGGGGGGGGGAAAAAAATAGCCAACAATTAATATCTTTTAACATAAATAAAACAGAAAACGATGCAAGGTTTTCGTAATATTGCACTTTATAAGGGCAGATAAACCAAAAGATAAGGAAAGAATACGGAAACAGAGCTGCCCAGAAAGCAACAGACAGAACATGTTCGGAACAGACAGCGAGAAGCAATTGGCACGCCGACTTCGCAGCGGAGACTCCGCGGCGATACGTGACTTTTATGCCCTCTACGCCAGACGACTCACGGCCGTATGTTCCCGTTATCTGGGGCACCGCGACGAGGTGAAGGATGTGATGCAGGAGAGCATGATAAGCCTCATACAACACATCGGCCAATTTGAATACCGGGGCCGCGGCTCCCTGCTGGCCTGGGCCACCAGGATTGTGGTAAGCCAATGTATCCTGCAACTGAAACAGGAGGCAAGCCTAAGTCTGGTGCCTCTGGACCACGACGTGGGCGAGGAAGCCCTCACCAACGAGGAGCCGCCTGTGGACGACATCCCGCCCGAGGTGCTCCAGCGGTTTATACAAGAGTTGCCACCAGGCTACCGCACCGTGTTCAACCTCTATGTCATGGAAGGCAAGAGCCACCAGGAGATAGCCGCACTGCTCAATATCCGCGAAGACACATCGGCCTCACAACTGCACCGGGCCAAGAACAGCCTGGCCCGAAAAATAAAAGAATACAGAACCCTATATCCAAAAGAGTAAGCACATGAACAAGTCTTGGGAAGAAAATATCCGTCAAAAGCTGGCCCAGCATGAGGAACCAGCCCCGGAACTGTCATGGGCCGAACTGGACAAGGCTCTGGAAGCCAGGAAAAAACAGGCCCGCACCGTCAGACTGTGGCCCCGACGACTCACGACAGCAGCCGCCTGTGCCGCAGCCGTGGCCGGTACCGTGACCACGCTATGGATGCGACAGGCCGACAGGCCGACAGACAGGGCCGCCGCCCTCAGCAAGCCCGCTGCCGACCAGCGGCATGAGTTGCCTGCCTGTCTGCGGCCAGGCAAAACAGCAGCGCAAACAGCCCTGTCGGCCATGGCAGTAACCACCCTTAAAAAATCCTACGACAATGAGAATAAGAAAGTCATTCAGCTGGAAGACTCTTCCACATTACATCAAGAAGTTCTGCCGCAAGACGACAGTCAGCAAAAACAGAAGCAAGAAGCGGCTCAAAAGCCGGCTGCACAGACCAGCCACGAGCCCCGAATACATCAGTACCGAAATCTGTTTGATGATGAAGCGGTGGAACCTGGAAGGCACCACCCACAGACTCAGCTGTCGGTAGCCACCTACATGGCCGGCAGCACAGGACTGGGCCCCGGAGACGACCTGGCCCAACTGACCACATCGCCCAACGTATACAGGGTCAGTCCGCCAATGGTAGACGCCACGCCACCGGAGACTCGTGACGTCAAGCACCGCCAACCCGTTCACTTCGGACTGGGAGCCAGCTACCGACTGTCGCCCCACTGGAGCATCACCGCCGGCCTCAGCTACACTTATCTGCACAGCGACATCCACAGCACCCGAGGCAAGAACCAGAGCCACACCGTACAGCGGCTGCACTATGTGGGCATACCGCTCAACGCCAACTATACCGTATGGCAGAACCGCCAGCTACACGTCTATGTGTCGGGCGGCGGCATGGTGGAAAAGATGGTACACGGCAAGGCCGACACACAGACCTCCACCGACGGAGTGCCCACCGGCGAGACGAGCGACAAGGTGAGCATGAGCCAACTGCAATGGTCGGTCAACGGCGCTGTCGGCGTGGAGTATGTATTCTACCGCGGGCTCGGCGTTTACGCCGAGCCGGGCGTGAGCTACTACTTCAGCAACGGCAGCCCCGTGGAGACTATCTATGACGAGAAACCCGTCAACTTCAACCTCAACATCGGCCTTCGGCTCAACATCAAGTAGGCACACACGCCAACCATCCTCCATGCGGAAATGCAAAGACATGACTCAACGTCCTGCATTTCCGCATGTTTTTTTATTATCATCACGCTTTTGGGGCCTACTTTCTTCGGTCTTTCAAAAATAAATGACTAACTTTGTCGG
>CALGHW010000359.1 GCA_937916075.1 uncultured Prevotella sp. | reverse complement strand
TCAGGCTGTGAAGGAATGTTGTTTACGGTGGTCAGCGTGTTTGGCACGCTTGCCTTAGGCTGGTTTTACGGTCGCCGCCTCCTGCATACCGACTGGCAAACCAGTTATCTGCTCTCGTCGGGCACCGCCATTTGTGGCGGTTCGGCCATTGCCGCCGTGGGGCCCATCATCAAGGCCAAGGCTGAGAGTATGTCGGTGGCCCTTGGTGTGGTGTTTATTCTGAATGCCGTGGCCCTGTTTGTGTTTCCATCGGTAGGCGATGCCTTGGGCATGACGATGAAGCAGTTTGGCATGTGGGCAGCCATTGCTATCCACGACACCTCGTCGGTGGTGGGAGCCGGCGCCGCCTATGACCAGATGCATCCTGAGCTCGTGGCAGCGCAAGGTGTGAGCGCTTTGGAGGTGGCCACGACCGTCAAGCTCACCCGAGCCTTGTGGATTGTGGTGCTGGCCCTTGTCACTCCGTTCTTCTTCCGGCGCCGTTTTGCCGTCACCGCCACTGACAAGACGAAGCCCTGGTATCAGTGTGTGCCCCGCTTTATCGTGTGGTTTGTCGTGGCCATCCTCTTCAACACTTACATCCTCAGCAACGCCACGCTTCTGGGTGAGACAGCCGCCTCGGCAGGCAGTTTTTTTAGCGGGGCGGTAGGCAAGCTTGCCAAACATCTCATCACCCTGTCACTCTTTTTTATCGGTGCTTCTCTGACGCGCGACACCCTGCGTAGCGTTGGGGTCCGTCCGCTGGTGCAGGGCGTGCTGTTGTGGGTGAGTGTCAGTGTGGTAAGTTTGGAGTATATCTATTGGATAGGATAAGCTGTGTTATTTCGTCGCCCCCTCAGAAAGTCTTTCAGAGGGGCGACGAAGCGGTTTAAAAAAATAACTTAAAACGGACATTGTTTTGATTTTTTTATTCTCCACTTACAAACAGCAAACAGCCGTTAATACCCATAAACAAATTGTTAAAATGCGACAAATAAACAAGACAAATTGTCACAATCACGAAATTTGCCCTTATATTTGCAACCGCCAAATCAGAAAAGAAAGAATAACAACAAAACGATAATTAAAGATGAAAAAAATTGTAAATTATCTTTTTCCGGCCATGAGCTTGATTGCTGTGGGGGTAGGTGTGGGTGCCAATATTCCTGCAGTTCAGACTTGTGCCGCTCCGGCTGCCGTAGCCGGCCAACCTGTAGACCTCACAATCGCAGCCGAGAAGGCCTTGCCGTCGGTGGTGCATATCAAGTATGTGCAGAACAGCAAGGTGCAGACAGTCGATGTACAGAGCGATCCTTTCAGTGACTTCTTCGACCCCTTCGGCGGATTCTTCGGTCGGGGCAACGGAGGAACGCAGAAACGCCAGATACAGACCCCAAAGCGTGAGGCCACTGGCTCGGGCGTGATTATCTCGGCCGACGGCTATATCGTGACCAACAATCATGTGGTGGACGGCGCCGACGAGCTGACTGTCACTCTGACAGACAACAAGGAGTATTCGGCCAAGATTATCGGTACGGACAAGACCACCGACCTGGCCCTCATTAAGATAGACGCCAAGAATCTGCCAGCCATCACCATCGCCAACAGCGACAACGTGAAGGTGGGAGAGTGGGTGCTGGCTATCGGCAATCCGCTCGGACTCAACAATACGGTCACGGCCGGCATTATCAGTGCCAAGGCTCGTTCGCTGGGAGCTAACAGCGTGGAGTCGTTTATCCAGACCGACGCCGCTATCAATGCGGGAAACTCTGGTGGTGCTTTGGTTAACGCCAAGGGCGAACTGGTGGGTATCAATGCCATGCTCTACTCCCAGACGGGTTCGTTCAGCGGCTATGGCTTTGCCATCCCGACGGCCTTGATGAACAAGGTGGTGGGCGACATCAAGACGTATGGCACCGTGCAGCGCGCCTTGCTGGGTATCACCGGTACGGACGTGAAAAACTATGTGGACTCGCAAAAGGAGAACGGCAAGGATATAGACCTCGGAACCATGGAGGGCATCTATATCAACTCGATCAGCGATGATGGCTCAGCCGCCTCTTCAGGCTTGAAGAAGGGTGATGTCATCGTCTCGGCCGACGGACAGAAAATCACCAAGTTTGGCGAGCTGCAGGAAATCATTGCCAAGAAACGTCCTGGCGACAAGGTGACACTCACCTATCTGCGCGACAAGAAACGCCACACGGAGACCATCACCTTGAAGAATGAGCAGGGTGACACAAAGATTGTGAAGAAGGCTGAGGACCTTGATGTGCTGGGTGGTAACTTCCGCGA
Organism: uncultured Prevotella sp.; assembly: GCA_937916075.1. Classification (GTDB taxonomy): domain Bacteria; phylum Bacteroidota; class Bacteroidia; order Bacteroidales; family Bacteroidaceae; genus Prevotella. The sequence goes on along the minus strand of CALGHW010000359.1, from coordinate 220 downwards.
GATAACCGAGGCACAGAAGAAACAGCTTAACATCGCATACGGTTTGGAGGTGACCAAGGTGAACAATGGTAAACTGAAGAGCGCCGGCGTGGGTCGTGGATTCATTATCCAGAAAGTGAACGACGAGAGTGTCAAGTCTATCGAGGACCTGCAGGCGGCAGTGAAGAAAGCTTCCACCAGCAAGTCGCCCGCCCTCTTTATCACGGGCATCTATCCAACA
>CALGHW010000358.1 GCA_937916075.1 uncultured Prevotella sp. | reverse complement strand
GAAGTTGGGAAACTGCCGGATGACCTTGGAGTAATCCCGGATGGCCCCCCGGAGGTTGCCGGTCTTGTCGAGCAGGAGCGCACGGTTGAAGAGCGCCATCAGGTTGTCGGGCTCCAACTTCAGCACGAAGTCGAAGTCAAGGATAGCCCGGTTGTCATCGCCCACCTGGGCACGGAGCAATCCGCGGTTGTAATGGGCCAGGAAGTTGTTGGGGTCGAGGTCGAGTGCCGTGTCATAGTCGGCCATGGTACCTCGCAAATTGTTTCGGTTGAAGCGGGCCAGAGCCCGGTTGATATAGTTGCCAGCCTGTTTGGGCAGCAGATGGATGGCCTTGTCCAGATAACCCTCGGCCTCTTTCCACTGGCTCCGGCTCAGGCGGATGGCCGCCAGCGCCTGCCAGGTCTGCCCGTCATAGGGGTCTATCTCCGCGCTCTTCTCCAGCGCGGTCTGTGCCTTCAGAGTGTCTTTCTCGGCCAGGTATACCTCGGCCCGCATGGCATAGCAACGGGCGTTGTCGCCCCAATGCACGAGCATGGTGTCGATGTCGCCCAATGCCTGGGCATAGTCTTTCATCTCGATGCGGCAGAGTACACGGTTCTGCCAGAAGTTGCGGTTGTCGGGGTCGTATCTCAAGGCCTGTGTATAGTCGGCCACGGCTTCAGGATATTTTTTCTGATAGATGCGGGCCAGGGCGCGCAGCTCATAGATACCCGTCACATAGGGATTACGGCTGATGGCCTCCGAGCAGTCGGCCTCGGTGCCGACATAGTCGTCCAGGTAATACTTGGCCACACCGCGATAAAACCACGGCTCATAGAGATAAGGCTTGGCACTGATAGCCTGGTTGAAATACTGGATAGACACCACATAGTCTTCATAATACAAGGCATTGCGCCCTATCATCACCAGCCGGTCTACATTAAACTGGGCCGAGAGATGAAGCGACAACAGGGTAAAAAGAAGGAAGACTATGCGTCTGGGGGTCATGGCTTGTGTGTTTGGCTGGGTTATCCTTATCAGGCACAGAGACATAGAGACCTTCATGAGGCTGTAAGCCCCCTGACATGAAGGAGGCACATGGCCGGAAGGTGCTGTGTCTCTGTGCCTGGAATATTCTGTATCAGGTTCAGTGTTTCAGAGCCACCTTGGTCTTGTAGCCGCAGCGGAAGCGACCCTGGGTGAGGGCGCGGAGCTTGCTCTTGATGAGCTGGCGACGCAGGGGGGAGATACGGTCGATAAACAGCTTGCCCTCCAGATGGTCAAACTCATGCTGCATCACACGGGCCAGATAGCCGTCCACCCACTCGTCGTGGGGCTGGAGGTCCTCATCAAGATACTGTACATGGATGCGCTTGGCACGGGTCACCCGCTCGTGGATGGCCGGAAGGCTGAGGCAACCCTCCTCCATGGTTTCGGTCTCGCTGTCATCATAGTCCAGGATATGGGCGTTGATGTAGGCGTGGCGGAAGTCCTTGTACTCGGGCAGGTCGTCCGACAGGACATCCAGGTCGATAATCACCACGCGGATAGCCTTGCCTATCTGGGGAGCGGCCAAGCCCACGCCGTCTGAGGCGGTGTTGGTCTCAAACATGTCTTGAATCAGTTCCTTCAGATTGGGATAATCATTGGGAATATCTTGGGCAACCTTGCGGAGCACAGGCTGTCCGTAGATGTAAATAGGGAGTGTCATTCAGAAAAATCTTGTTGCTTGATAAATATGATATTAATGTCTTGACGACATATAGTCCTGCAGGATGATGGTAGCGCTGATCTCGTCGACGATGGCCTTGTTTTGGCGGGCCTTCTTGCCCAACCCGCCGTCTATCATGGCCCGATGGGCCAGCACAGAGGTGAAGCGCTCGTCGTAATACTCAATGGGCACGTCGGGCACCGCCTTGCGCCACCGGTTGACAAACTGCTGCACGCGGGCCAGGTTCTCGCTGGGCTGCCCGTTGGGCTGCCGGGGCTCACCAATGACGATGCGCTCCACGGGCTCCTTGGCGATGTACTGTCGGAGATAGTCAAACAGTTCGGACGTAGCAACCGTGGCCAGTCCTCCCGGAATAATCTGGAGAGGATCGGTCACGGCCAGTCCGGTACGTTTCTTACCGTAGTCTATCGAAAGTATTCTTGCCACGCTCTATACGTCATTACTTGCCGTTGAAGAGCAGCCATGCGTCGGGATACTTGGCACGGAACTCATTGCGGCTGGCGGCGGCGTCGGCCTTGCTGTCGAAGGTGGCAGCCACCACACGGTACATGTTGCGGTCTGTGTTTTTCACAATCTGGGCGTCATAGCCGGCATTCTTGAGGCGCTGCTGCAGGCCGTCGGCATTGGCCTTCAGCGAGAAGGAGCCTACCACCACGCTGAAGTTCTTCAGGCCCGCTCCGTCCACGAGCGACACGCTCTCACGGCGCACCTGCACATTGTCCGCATTGTCCACCACCTGTGTATCTGTAGCTGGTTTTGTCTCGATGGGAGCCACCACGTTGGCATCTGTCTGGGCAGGCTCG
>CALGHW010000357.1 GCA_937916075.1 uncultured Prevotella sp. | reverse complement strand
CGCATGGGCCTGATAGGCGCACTCAATTACACCAATGAGTACCGCACCTACAGTGGTATGCTCAACAATCTATTCGGCGTATACGACCTCACCAACGACAAGAGCAACTATCTCCGCCATTCTGTCGACGACCAATATAACAACAATGTGCGTTTGGGGGCTTTGCTTAACCTGACCTTCCTGTCCAAAAGCGGCAACCACAAGTATGAGCTGAAGAATATCTTCAACCAATTGGCCACCAGCCGATACACCGACCGTGAAGGATATAATGCCCAATCGGACCGGGAGCACAGCGCGGAATATTATTACCGTAGCCGCACCACCTACAACGTGCAGCTCACCGGAAAACATACTTTGCCTGACGACAAGATAGAGTGGAGCGGCAGCTATTCGTATGCCAACCGCCATATGCCCGACCGCCGACGTTACCGGCTGGACGACTCGCAGACCGCCGACGGCACCATGATGCTGGTTACCGGCAACGACATCAACCGCGAGTTTACGCAGCTCGACGAGCATATCCTGTCGGCCAATGTCAATGATACCCACCAGTTTCATTTCGGCCAGTGGGAGCCCTCGCTCAAGGTGGGTGCATACGGCGAATACCGTACCCGCAAGTATGTCACCCGCGAGTTTATCTACAACTGGGAACCCGAGAACCGCGGTTTGTTGCCTTCCGGATTCCGGACGATGGACATGACCGAGCTGCTTTCCGATGCTCGCTATTTCGGGGCCAACGGACTTTACCTGTTGGAAGAGCCCAAGATGACCAACAACTATAACGGAAATAATACGCTCGGCGCAGGTTATCTGGCGGCGTCGCTACCTTTCGGATGCCTGAGCGTCTATGCGGGCCTGCGCTTTGAATATAACCAAATGGAGTTAATCTCGAACACACGTGATGACGAGGTCAGTCACCAGAGTAAGTATTATAGAGACCGCGACCTCTTCCCGTCGGTTAACTCCACTTTTAGAATCAACGAACAACACCAGATACGCCTCTCTTACGGCAAGTCGGTCAATCGGCCCGAGTTTCGCGAGGTGTCGCCCTCGGTGTATTACGATTTCGACTTGGCGGCCAATGTGCAGGGACGCTATGACCTCCAGTCGTGCTATATTCACAATGTGGACCTGCGCTACGAGTTTTATCCTTCCCGTGGCGAGCAAATCACGCTGGCCGGCTTCTACAAGTATTTTGACAGTCCGATAGAGTGGACCTATACGGTGTCGGGCGGTACCGACCTCATCTACTCTTATGAGAACGCCAAGAGTGCCAAGAGCCTGGGTGTAGAGCTGGATATCCGCAAGGACCTCTCCTTCCTGGGGCTGAAGGGGCTCAGCTGGTCGTTCAACGGGGCCTTGATACATAGCCGGGTAAAGTTCAGTGACGCCTCGCGCAACACCGACCGTCCCATGCAGGGACAGTCTCCTTATTTGGTCAATACAGGACTCTTTTACCGCAACGACCCGTTGGGACTCAGCATGGCCTTGCTCTACAACAGGATAGGCAAGCGCATCATCGGAGTGGGGCGCAGCGAAGGCTCTACCGGCAGCGAGGACAACGCCCGTGTGCCCGACAGCTATGAGATGCCCCGCAACTCGCTCGACTTCTCCGTCTCCAAGAAGTTCTTTGACGGCCATTTGGAGGTGAAAGCCCATGTGCGTAATATTCTCGGAGAGAAAGTGTTCTACAAGCAGTTTGCCGACGTGGACTATCCCGACGGCACTTACCGCCAGGTGGAGCAGGTTACCCGGACCTATAATCCCGGACGCAATATAGGCCTCTCGGCCACTTATCAATTCTAAGGTACAGACACATTCATTTTAAACAAATAGATTATGAAAAAATTTGGTTATTTGACATTCGCAGGAATGTTGATGCTGACAGCCGGCCTGACTACCGCCTGCAGCAGTGATGATGACAATGATGGAAAAGATGGCAAGGAAATCGTGGATGCCGCCAAGTACAACTGGTCAACCAATGGTGGACTGAAGGCTTGCGACCATATCCTCTTCGGAACAGACAATAGCGAGAACGCCAATGGCACACAGATAGGTAACGGTGACAAGGAGTTTGTCTTCACAGGCAAGCAGACTTTGAAAAAAGGGGTCTATACCCTGAAGGGATGGGTATATTTGGCTGAAGGCGCCCAGCTGACCATCGAGCCCGGCACCATCATCCTGGGCGACAAGACTTCCAAGGCGGCCTTGATAGCCGAGCGAGGCAGTAAGCTTATTGCCCAAGGCACAGCCGACGCACCTATCGTGTTCTCGTCGGCACAAAAGGCCGGTAGCCGAAAGCCTGGCGACTGGGGTGGCGTCATCCTTTGTGGAAAGGCCAAGAACAACCAGGGCGAGCAGCAGATAGAGGGTGGTCCCCGTACCAAGCACGGCGGCCAGGATGATGCTGATAATTCGGGCGTGCTGAGTTATGTGCGTATCGAGTTTGCCGGTTATCCTTTCGAGAAGGACAAGGAAATCAACGGCTTGACGCTCGGCTCCGTGGGCAGCGGCACAAAGATTGACCACGTCCAGGTGTCTTATTCCAATGACGACTCCTTCGAGTGGTTTGGCGGTACCGTCAATTGTGACCACCTTATTGCTTATAAGGGTTGGGATGACGATTTCGACACCGACAACGGATTTAGCGGAAAGGTGCAGTTTGGCTTGTCGGTACGCGACCCGAAGCTGGCCGACGTGTCGCAGAGCAATGGCTTTGAGAGCGACAACTGTGCCGACGGTACAGCCACGGCCCTGCCAGTCACTTCGGCTACCTTCTCCAACATCACCTTTGTGGGACCGCGGGCTGACGCTAACTTCCAGAACACGACCGACTATATCACGGGTGGACAGTATAACCCCAACAACGGTTCGGCACTGGGCAAGTTTCAGGCTGCCATGCAGATTCGCCGCAGCTCTTGTCTGAACTGTGTCAACTCTGTGGTGACCGACTGGCCTATCGGTTTGCTGCTCGACGGAGAGAAGGGTAACACGGTGGCACAGGCCAAGGCCCAAAAGCTTCGCCTGCAGAATATCTATTTCGCCAATGTGGAGAAGATTGGCTCTGATGCCAACAAGGTGTATGACGATGTGCTCTACGACGCTGCCAACAAGAAGGTGATAGATGATAAGCAGCAGTCTTATTCTCACACGTTTTTTGTCGAGCAACCGGGCAATGCCGTGGTCGAGAAGTCGGCCCTCTCATTCATCGACGGCAAGGGCGTGGGCGTGTCCTTCATGCCGCAGCAGGGCAGCCGGGTGTTTGGCGCCCAGTCGTTTGCCGGACTCGACAGCTGGTTTAAGACCGTGACGTATATCGGAGCCTTCGATGTCAATGACACCTGGCTCGACGGATGGACCAACTTCGACCCGCAGTCTGCTGACTATTCTCAAGCAAAGTAAGTCCACTCGACTTCTTCTTCTCGCATAAAAATGTGTGCCCAAAGTAGCTGTCAAAAGCACTTTGGGCACACTCTTTTTTTTTGACCGTCAGACGGGATTCTTGACTGTCAGACGGGGCGGGTGGTTTCCTTCAGCCAAGCCCTGTCGGCTTCATCGTCCAGTAGGGGAGCCAGTTTGTCGTATACAGTCTGGTGGTAGTCGTTCAGCCATTGGCGTTCTTCGGCCGTCAGTATGGACAGGTCTATCGGGGTGGTGTCTATCGGACAGAGCGTGAGCGGGTCAAACTGCAGAAACCGTCCAAACGCTGTCTCCATATAGTCGCATATCAGCAAGGTGTTTTCCGTCCTCACGCCAAACTTGCCTGCCAGGTAAAGTCCCGGCTCGTCGGTTACGGTCATGCCGCTTGTCAGCGGTGTGGGCTTCCATTCCATGCGGATTTGGTGAGGTCCTTCATGCACGTTGAGATACGAGCCTACACCGTGGCCCGTGCCGTGCAGGTAGTTGAGGCCCTCGCGCCACATGGCCTGGCGGGCCATGATGTCCAGTTGGGTGCCGCTGGCGCCGGCTGGAAACTTGCACAGCTCCAGCTGGATATGTCCCTTGAGCACCAGGGTGTATATATGTCGCTGCTCCTCGCTGACAGGCCCTAAGGCCACGGTCCGGGTGATGTCGGTCGTGCCGTCCCGGTACTGTGCGCCGCTGTCTATCAGGATCAGTCCGCGGGGCTTCAGCTCGATGTCCGTCTCGGGTGTCGCCTCATAGTGTACGATGGCCCCATGTTGTTCGTAGCCGGCGATGGTGTCAAACGAGATGCCCCGGAACAAAGGCTGCTCGGCCCGCAAGGCCGTGAGTTTCCTGTCTATCGACATCTCTGTTTGTCCGCCTGCCTCGACGGCCGGTTTCAGCCAACGGAGGAATTTCACCATGGCCACGCCGTCGCGCAGCATGGCCCGTCGGTAGCCCGCAATTTCCGTCTTGTTCTTGACCGCCTTCATGGCCGGTATGGGCGATGGGGCCAGTACTGCTTTGCAGTAGCGCTCACTTTTATATAAGGTATAATTGGTCTCGTCGGGGTCCATCAGGAGGTTGTAGTCTCCATAGTCGCGCAGCCCCTTGGCGATATGGTTGTATTCGTCGGTTGCCACGCCACAGTCCCGCAGATATTCCTTCACCTCAGTTGTCAGTTTGCGGCTGTCGGTATAAAGCGTCGCGGCCGTGCTGCCTATCAGCAGGTAAGCCACAAACACCGGATTACAGTGGACGTCGCAGCCCCGCAGGTTGAGCGTCCAGGCTATGTCGTCGAGGGCCGACACCAGCATACCCTCCGCATGGCGTGAGGCCAGCGCTTGCCGGATGCGGCCGAGCTTTGATTGTACCGTCTCACCGGCATATTCCAGCGGGTGAATCTCTATCGGGTGGAGCGGAATGTCGGGACGGCCTTTCCAGATCCACCTCAGCGGGTCGTAGTTGGTGCGGACGGTGATGCCGCCCTGTCGGCGCAGGTCAGCGATGAGCTGTTCCACGGTGTTGACCGAGTTGACCATGCCGTCGACACCCACCTGCGGACTGCTCATGTCGGCCAGCTTGCATCCCAGCCATTGGGCGATGGAGGGCGTGCCCTCTATCCGCTCCTTCATCAGTTGGAACCCCGTGCCCCGCAGTTGCTCCTCGGCCGCTAAGAAATACCGGGAGTCGGTCCACAGGGCGGCGGCGTCGCGGGTGACCACGGCCACCCCGGCCGATCCGTTGAATCCGCAGATATATTCACGTCCCTTCCAGTGGTCGGGCACATACTCACCGTTGTGCGGGTCAGTGCTCGGGAAGATGAAGGCGTCCAGTCCTTCGCCCGCCATCAGTTCCCGCAGTTCTGCCAGTCTGTTCTTGATAACACTACTCATAATCATGATTTGCTATTTGTACTTTACAAAGATAAGTCTTTTCAGATTTAATAACAAATTAAATGGAAAATAAATAGCCACGGATATACTTTTTTTGTTAACTTTGCGGTTGAATAAATGTACGGAATACGTTTAAACAATTATTATATTTAAAAGTAATTATGGGATACTTATCAAATGAGAAACTCCTTATCGTCGGTGCCGGCGGTATGATTGGTTCAAACATGGTACAGAGCGCTTTGATGCTCGGTCTTACTCCAAACATTTGTCTTTACG
>CALGHW010000356.1 GCA_937916075.1 uncultured Prevotella sp. | reverse complement strand
ATAAAAAAGGCCTTGAGTATTTCCGTATGTCGCGGAAAATGAGTAAATTAGATGTGACAAAAAAAACATTACTCAAGACTCAAAGCCATGAGCAATATTACAAATATTCCCTCAGAAATCCGCAACTTTTCTCAGAAAAAGTATTAACTTTGCCACCAAAGAATAGAAGACGAGAATGAGTCCCAAATTTAAAGAACAGAATGGATTTATATTCAAAATATACTCCAATGAGGAATCTCGAATACACATTCATGTAGTAAAAGCCGGAAACGAATGTAAGTATTGGTTAGAACCCGGTATTGAACTTGCTGAGAACTTCGGATTTTATAGCAAAGAATAAATTATATTGAAAAAATACTTAGAGAAAATGGAGACGATTTTAAAAACAAATTCACAAGATATGTCGGTAAGCGTCTTGATGATCAATGATAAGGGAATCATGCTTTCCGTGATAAGGTAACGATTATTTCATATCGTATAATCGTATTCCTTGGATGAAACACGCATGTATTTCCGATGCTCTTGATGTGAAAATGAGCGGAAGAAATGCTATCGTATGGCCAAAACTTGATGTCGATTTGGAAATTGACAGTTTGAAGCATCCAGAACGCTATCCACTTATCATGAAGAGAAACGAAACAGAAATTCTGTAACCCTTTATATTACCTTTCAGCCCCGATAAACTGAAAGGCTTTTTTATGCCTTGCCGATTCCGATATACGTGACGAAACAATGTGCATATACATGATTTTTTATTACATTCACTCATGTCAAGAAAATGAAGTTGCCTGATTACGAAGAGAAAGTTGCCTGATTTCCAGGAGAAACTTGGCAACTTTCTCTTCGGAAACAACATATTCTTACCCATGAACTGAAACAAAAATAATGCGCCTTTGCCCATGATTTGAAACAAAAATGATGTATCTTTGCCCATGATTTGAAACAAACGAATATGTTCAGACGTGATATTTTAAGTAAATTGGAGGCATGGAAGCAAGACAAGAAACACAAGCCTCTTATCTTGAGAGGGGCCAGACAAGTGGGCAAGACGACTATCGTAAACAGGTTTGGCACCCAGTTTGCCAATTACCTCTATTTCAATTTGGAAAACAAAGAAAGCATAAGGTTGTTTGAGATGGATATTCCTTTAGACGACCTTGTGAATATGCTGTATGCCAGTCTTGGGAAGGTGAGAAATGACGGTTCTACCCTTATCTTCATCGACGAAATACAAAACTCCCCCAAGACCATTGCCCTGCTCAGATATTTCTATGAACAGCGACCAGACTTGCATGTCATCGCGGCAGGAAGCCTGCTTGAAAATCTTGTTGACGTCAAGGTAAGTTTCCCCGTAGGCCGTGTGCAATACATGGCCCTTCGTCCTTGTTCGTTCCGCGAGTTTTTGGGAGCTATCGGAAAGAGAAACCTGCTGGACATACTGTCACAAAAGGCGGAATACACCGCAGCCTTCCATGACCAGCTCATGTATTTCTTCAATCAGTATACCATTATCGGAGGTATGCCAGAAGCTGTGCAACTTTATGCCGAGACACAAGACATCGTCGCAATCGAAGATGTTTATGAGACTCTGGTCCAGGCATACAAGGATGACTCCGAGAAATATGTAAGAGGCAACAAGCTCACGGATGTTGTCCGGTTCATCCTGTCGTATGGCTGGGCCTTTTCAGGCGAGGCCATCACCCTGGGCAATTTTGCGAACTCTGGCTATAAGTCGCGCGAGGTAGGCGAAGCTTTCAGACTGTTAGAGAAAGCGATGCTTTTGGAACTGGTATATCCTGTCTCCTCCACCCAAATGCCTATCATCCCAGAAACCAAACGTATGCCCAAACTGATATGGTTTGACACCGGACTGGTAAATTACCAGGCGGGAGTGAGAAAAGAGATAATCGGTTCCACAGAGATGGTGGACAGCTGGCGCGGACATATTGCCGAGCAAATTACAGCCCAGGAGATTCTCTCGATGGACGACCGTATCGGCCAACACCGTTTTTTCTGGGCAAGGCCCAACAACGGTGCCGAGGTGGATTTCATCTTTGCGCACGACTCGCGGCTATATCCGATAGAAGTAAAGAGCGGTATCAACTCCCATCTCCGCTCCCTACAGTCATTCATGGACAACGCCGAAACCGACATTGCCATCCGTGTATGGTCCAAGCCATACTCCGTGGACGAGGTGAAGACTCCTAAAGGAAAGCTGTTCAGATTGATTAATCTTCCGTTTTACCTGATTGGCAATCTCCACCACATTCTTGATACGGTTATTGCCGGGCAGTCAGCATGAGTGACAGGGTAAAAGGAACGATTCTTCTTGCCCTGTCACTCATGCTGACTGCACCCGGCCACGAGACTGCAAGGAGGATTAACCCACCTTCCCCACAATCAAAATGCTCAGCTCGTAGAGTCCGTACATCGGTATCGTCACCATGCAACACGTGAAGATGTCGGGCGGCGTGATGATGGCTGCCGTAGCCACAATCACGACGAAGGCATGACGGCGGTACCGCTTCATAAAACCGGCACTGAGCATCCCCATCTTGGCCAGGAAAAACGACAACACGGGTATCTGAAACACCAGCCCCATCAAAAGCGTGAGCGTGGTAAAGGTAGATATATACGACGAGATATTTATCTGGTTGACCACATCGGGCGACACCTGATAAGTGCCGAGGAAGCGAATGGCAAAGGCTTTGGGAGAATTTTCGCACTGTACGGTTAAAAATGTAGTGGGTGCGGTGTCTCACCGCACAATTATGGAGAATGTCCATCGCTTTCCATTCATCAGACGGGCAGCTAACCTTTGACATGGCACGGTGAGACGCCGCACCCACTGCCATGGATGTGACAAAGCGATGTCTCTATAATGATTTTTTATTACATCCGTTTAAATTGGAAAAATAAAGTTGCCTGATTACGAAGAGAAAGTTGCCTGATTTCTCATAGAAACTTGGCAACTTT
>CALGHW010000355.1 GCA_937916075.1 uncultured Prevotella sp. | reverse complement strand
ACCGCCCCTGTATCTCTGCACCTATAAGAACAAGGCCAAGGAATACTGCTACACCGACCAGCAGCGCCAGGCATTCCTCGACAAGTGGGGCAACGGTGTGGAAGACGGCAAGAGCCTGCACACCCAGCGGTACAAAGGTTTGGGTGAGATGAATCCCGAGCAGCTCTGGGAGACCACCATGAACCCGCAGACACGTCTTCTGAAGCAAGTGACCATCGAGAACGCCGCCGAGGCCGACGAGATTTTCTCCATGCTCATGGGCGACGACGTGGAACCGCGACGAGAGTTTATCGAGAAAAACGCAACCTATGCCAATATCGACGCATAAGCGCAACCTATCGCAACAGGACGAGGAGGAAACCGACAATGGGTTTCCTCCTCGTCCTGTTTTTTTTCATGGAAGAAAAGCTACAATTGCCACGAAAACCGTATCTTTGCAAAACCTAACCCTGTCAACCCTTTGACAAGACAAATGAGACACATGAAAACAAACTTTCTCCTGAAACAGGCATGGACTGCAGGACTATGCCTGATTGGCGGACAGGCCATGGCCGCCACGCTCCCGACTGACGCGGACACAGGACGCGCACTGCCTTTAAAACTGTGGTACAACCGTCCCGCCACCTTCTTTGAAGAGTCGCTCCCTGTGGGCAACGGCAGATTAGGCGCATTAGTCTACGGCGGCGTGGCCGACAACCTCATCTACCTCAACGACATCACCCTGTGGACCGGACAGCCCGTCAACCCTGACCTGGGGCAGGGGGCGGCCCAGTGGATTCCCAAGATACGCCAAGCCCTCTACGCCGGCAACTACCAAGAGGCCGACCAGCTGCAACGCCACGTGCAAGGCCCCAACTCTCAATATTACCAGCCCTTAGGCACACTACACATTCTCGACACCGACACCACGGCCGCCTCAGCCTATTACCGGGAGCTCGACATCGACAGCGCACTCTGCCGGGACCGCTATACCCGGGGAGGCGTGACTTACACCCGGGAGTATTTCGCCTCCCATCCCGACCAAGTGATAGCCATACACATCAAGGCCGACCGGGCTGGAGCCGTCAACTGCTCCGTGACACTCTCCGCACAGACAGCCCACCGGGTAAAGGCATCAAGAGGCAACGCACAGCTCACCATGACCGGCCATGTGACAGGACCAGAGACCGACGCCACACACTACTGTACAGTGCTGTCAGCCCGCACCACAGACGGCACCGTCACGGCCGCCGACTCCACCCTCACCATCAGCGGAGCCACCGAGGCCACCCTCTACCTGGTCAACGAGACCAGCTTCAACGGATTCGACCGCCATCCCGTGCGGCAAGCCGCTCCTTATATCGAACGGGCGGCCGACGATGCCTGGCACCTGGTGAACCACACTTACCAAGACCTGCGCACACGCCATGTGGCCGACTACCGGCAGTTGTTCGGCCGGTTTAGCCTCTCGCTGGGCGGCAGCCGGCTGGACACCACCAGAACCACCGAGCAACAGCTCCGCGACTATACCGACCGGGGAGGCCGCAATCCTTATCTTGAAACCCTCTACACCCAGTATGGCCGCTATCTGCTCATCAGCAGCTCACGCACCGCCGGCGTGCCGGCCAACCTCCAGGGCCTGTGGGCACCCAAGCTCCAGTCGCCCTGGCGCGGCAACTACACCATGAACATCAACCTGGAGGAAAACTACTGGCCGGCCGAGGTGGCCAACCTGCCCGAAATGGTCATGCCGCTCGACAGCTTCGTCTACGCCCTCTCGCAAAACGGCCGCCACACCGCCCAAAACTACTATGGCATCGGCCGGGGCTGGTGCGCCAGCCACAACAGTGACATCTGGGCCATGACCAACCCGGTGGGCGAAAACCGCGAAAGCCCCAAATGGTCCAATTGGAACATGGGCGGCGCATGGCTCGTCAACACCCTGTGGGAGCACTACCTGTTCGGACAGGACAAGACCTACCTGAAGCAGACGGCCTATCCGCTAATGAAGGGGGCGGCAGCGTTCTGCCTAGACTGGCTGACGGACAATCCCCGAAAGCCCGGCGAACTCATCACAGCCCCCAGCACCTCGCCCGAGGCCGAATACATCACCAACAAGGGCTACCAAGGCTGCACCCTCTATGGCGGAACGGCAGACTTGGCCATCATCCGCGAACTGCTCACCAATACGCTCGCAGCCGCCCAAACACTGGGCACCGACAAGACCTTGCGACGGGAGATAAGCCAGGCGCTGACACGCCTGCACCCTTATCAAACAGGCAAGCGGGGCAACCTGCAGGAGTGGTATGACGACTGGGACGACCAAGACTGGCAGCACCGCCACCAGTCGCACCTCATCGGACTCTATCCCGGCCACCACCTTACCGACCCGATTCTCAAAACAGCCGCCGCCAAGTCGCTCGACATCAAGGGCGACCAGACCACAGGATGGAGCACCGGATGGCGCATCAATCTCTGGGCCCGGCTGCATCAGCCGGAAAAGGCATACCATATTTTCCAAAAGCTGCTTACCTACGTCAGCCCCGACAACTACCGCGGCCCCGGCCGGCGCCGCTCTGGCGGCACCTATCCCAACCTGTTTGACGCCCATCCGCCCTTCCAGATTGACGGCAACTTTGGCGGCACAGCAGGTGTGTGCGAAATGCTCGTGCAGTCGGCCGACGGCATCATCGAACTGCTCCCGGCCCTTCCCGCCGCCTGGCCCGAAGGCCACGTGACGGGCATCCGCACCCGGGGAGGATACACACTCAACATGACGTGGCGCAACGGTCGTATAACCACCGTCACCCTACTACCCAAGGTGAGCGGAAAGGTGAGCGTGCGCTATAACGGGAAGGAAGAAAAGCTGAAGCTGAAAGCCGGACAACCAGTGACTCTGACTGACTGACAACACCTCAAGGAAACTGTTGTAAAAACGCTGTTGATAACGTAACAACAAACTGAAATTCACCCGCTTATGAAATTATGCACAATGTGGATAACCTTGTTGGCAACAACGGTGCAACCCGCTTTGGGCTGGGGACTCCACTGGATTGCCTGCCCACAAGCCGACAGCACGTCGCAAGTGCTATTCCGCCACACGTACCGCTTCGACCGCTGCCCGCGCAAAGGCCATATCAGCATCGCCTGCAACGGCCGGTATGTGGTTTACATCAACGGATACAATGTATCGGCCGACGTGATGGAACCCGGGGTCACACCGCTGGGAACAGCTACCTGCATCAGGACCTACGACGTGGGACGCTACCTTCAGGCCGACAGCAATGTGGTGGCCGTGTGGTACTCACCGGTGTCCCCTTGCCGCCCCACAGACAGGCAACTGGCCCTGACCTTCTCTGGCATCGACGGGTATGCCCGTCCGTATGCCTACCATACGGACGGCGACTGGCTCTGCCGTCTGCCGGGATTCGCCACCACTCCCGACGGGAACGAGGAACAAGACGCCACACTGACCGATGTCACCTGGCTCCAACCCAGCCAGACCAGTCCGGCCTGGCTGGGCGTGGCGACCGCCGACGAGCAGCCCGGGAAAACAGTATCCCGACAGCCTGAATGTTACGACCTGCCCCTGTGGCACACCGTATTGCGCCCGGTCCACATCTACAACTACCAATACTTCGACGTTGACGGACAGAAAGTGACCTACCGCTTTGCCAAAGCCTTCAACGGCTGGATTCGCCTCACCTTCAGGGGCATGAAGGCCGGAGCCGAAGTCAGGGTCAACGGACTGCGCTACATCTGCAGCGGTGAAACCGACGAGCAAGCCTGCCGACGCTTCACCACCACCTGGCAGGACAAGGCCGAAGTGGTGATGCCCCCCGGAACCACAACAGAGCAGATACAGAATGTGGAAGGCATCGAGATAGCACCCTGGCCATACAGGAAGTGGCGATAAGCACAGGGACAAGACAAAGAGAAGGCGGTGTGCCCGGGAATTATTTCCACGGACACACCGCCTTCTCTTGCTTCAGACCCACATCAGAACTGAAGAATCTGAATCATTTTCATGATGCTCTTGGAGTGCTTGATTTTCCAAAAGCCATATAGTTGGCGCACATTGGCGGGCAGCTTATTGCTGTCACGCAACTTAGACAAAAACTCTCTCAATGGATTTCCGGGGTGCTTCTGGTCGTCAGCCAATACTCCGGCACGCGCCAACTCCTGGTTGGCTTCAATCTCATCTATTTCCACCTTGCCTATCCGCTGCAGATAAGCATCGAGACAGTGCTGCACTGATTGGACGTTAGTATTGTTGAACATAAGCTATAAGAATTTAAGTGGTTAATTAAAAACGATACAAATATAGGCATTTTACTTTTATGTTGTAACGGAAGAATGGCATCTTTGCGATATTTTAACACAACATATACTAAAACAGACACCAGGCAGACCTTTGTTTCCACCCCTCCACACCCCCCGGACAGGGCCGCATCACCCCCACATACTCACCGTATCAGCCGACAAGCCTTAAATATCTCCGCTTTTACTTTCCCAAGTCGGATTTTTACACTATCTTTGCAAGCATATTTATTAAAATATGAATCATTAATTAATAAAGAGGCATGATACTTTTTTTCAAGACTCCCCAAAAGAGCATTATCGCAACTGAGACAGACCATCAGTTGGATAAGGATGAAATCAGCGAACTTTGTTGGCTTTACGGCGACGCTGCCCTTGAGGACAGCGAGACACTGAGCGGCTACTATGTTGGCCCCCGCCGTGAAATGGTTACTCCCTGG
Organism: uncultured Prevotella sp.; assembly: GCA_937916075.1. Classification (GTDB taxonomy): domain Bacteria; phylum Bacteroidota; class Bacteroidia; order Bacteroidales; family Bacteroidaceae; genus Prevotella. Next base: position 4,145 of record CALGHW010000355.1, on the reverse strand, counting down.
AGTACGAATGCCGTAGAGATAACACAGAACATGGGTCTCCACGGCATTTTGCGTATAGAAGAGTACTTCCCCGTGAGTTCTCCCGACGCAGACCACGACCCCATGCTGCAGCGCATGTACAACGGTCTCGACCAGCAGCTCTTCACCGTCAACCACAAGCCTGAGCCCATCAAGCACGTGGAAAACCTGGAGGAATACAACGAGCAGGAGGGCCTGGCCCTCTCCAAGGAGGAGATGGAGTATCTGCACAAGATAGAGCGCGAGTTGGGGCGCCCGTTGACAGACTCCGAGATTTTCGGTTTCGCACAAATCAACTCCGAGCACTGCCGCCACAAGATTTTCGGAGGCACCTTCGTCATCGACGGCCAGGAGATGGAGTCGAGCCTGTTTGCCATGATCAAAAAGACCACCAAGGAGAACCCCAACAAAATTCTCTCTGCCTATAAGGACAACGTGGCCTTCGCACAGGGACCGGTCATCGAGCAGTTTGCCCCGCAGGACCAAAGCACCAGCGACTACTTCGTCATCAAGGACATCGAGAGCGTCATCTCGCTCAAGGCCGAGACCCACAACTTCCCCACAACTGTAGAACCCTTCAACGGCGCCGCCACAGGTACCGGCGGCGAGATTCGCGACCGCATGGGCGGCGGTACAGGCTCATGGCCTATCGCCGGCACCGCAGTCTATATGACCTCTTATCCCCGACTGAAAGAAGACGAGCTGAGCAGCCAGGTCAAGGCCGCCCGCGACTGGGAAGACTTGCTGCCCGTGCGCCAGTGGCTCTACCAAACACCGGAACAGATTCTCATCAAGGCTTCCAACGGTGCCAGCGACTTCGGCAACAAGTTCGGACAGCCGCTGATTTGCGGTTCGGTGCTGACATTCGAGCACAAGGAAGGCGACGAGAAATATGCCTACGACAAGGTCATCATGCTGGCCGGAGGTGTGGGCTACGGCACCAAGCGCGACTGCCTGAAGAAAGAGCCACAGAAGGGCAACAAGGTAGTCGTGGTAGGTGGTGACAACTACCGCATCGGACTCGGCGGCGGCTCGGTGTCCTCAGTAGATACCGGACGCTACAGCAACGGCATTGAGCTCAACGCCGTACAGCGTGCCAACCCCGAAATGCAGAAACGTGCCTACAACCTGGTGCGCGCCCTCTGCGAGGAGGATGTCAACCCCGTGGTGAGCATCCACGACCACGGTTCAGCCGGCCACCTGAACTGTCTGTCAGAGCTGGTGGAAGAGTGTGGCGGACGCATCGACATGACCCAGCTGCCCATCGGCGACAAGACCCTGTCGTCTAAGGAAATCATCGCCAACGAGAGCCAGGAGCGTATGGGCCTGCTCATCGATGAAAAGCATATCGACCATGTGCGCAAGATTGCCGAGCGCGAGCGTGCCCCGATGTATGTGGTGGGCGAGACCACCGGCGACGCCCACTTCTCCTTCGTGCAGGGCGACGGTGTGAAGCCTTTCGACCTCGACGTGGCACAGATGTTCGGACACTCACCGAAGACCATCATGACCGACACCACCGTGGAGCGTCACTATGAGGACGTCACCTATAATAATAAGGATATTGACACTTACCTGAACCGTGTGCTCCAGCTCGAGGCCGTGGCCTGCAAGGACTGGCTGACCAACAAGGTGGACCGCTCGGTGACGGGAAAGATTGCCCGCCAGCAGTGCCAGGGCGAGCTGCAGTTGCCGCTGAGCGACTGTGGCGTCGTGGCGCTCGACTACCGCGGCAAGAAGGGTATCGCCACAGCCCTGGGCCATGCGCCCCAGGCCGGACTGGCCTCACCGGAGGCCGGCAGCGTGCTCTCCGTGGCCGAATCGCTGACCAATATAGTATGGGCTCCGCTGGCCGACGGCATGAAGAGCCTCAGCCTCTCGGCCAACTGGATGTGGCCCTGCCGCTCACAGAAGGGCGAGGACGCCCGTCTCTACACGGCGGTCAAGGCTCTGTCTGACTTCTGCTGCGCCCTCCATGTCAACGTGCCTACCGGCAAGGACTCTCTCTCCATGAGCCAGCAATACCCCAACGGCGAGAAGATTATCTCTCCGGGAACGGTCATCGTCAGCGCCGGCGGCGAGGTGGAGGACGTGAAGAAGGTAGTGTCGCCCGTTCTCGTCAACGACAAGAACGCATCCATCTATCATATCGACTTCTCTTTCGACGAGCAGCGACTGGGCGGCAGCGCCTTTGCACAGAGCCTCGGCAAGGTGGGCGACGACGTGCCTACCGTGAAGAATCCAGAATACTTCTGCGACGCTTTCAACGCCGTGCAGGAACTCATCAAGAAGGGCTGGGTGATGGCCGGACACGACATCTCTGCCGGCGGTCTCGTCACCACATTGCTCGAAATGTGTTTTGCCAACACCAAGGGCGGTATGCACATCAACCTGCATGACCTCTGCCACGACGGCGACCTGGTGAAAACGCTCTTTGCCGAGAATCCCGGTGTTATCATCGAGGTGAGCGACGAGCACAAGGCCGAACTGAAAGAGTTCTTGGAGGATGCCGGCGTGGGCTATGCCAAGATAGGTTATCCCACTCCCAACGAGCGCGAGCTCACCATCAAGAGCGGTGACTTTGAACACAAGATTGACATCGACCTCGTGCGCGACGTTTGGTACAAGACGTCGTACCTGCTCGACCGCGACCAGAGCAAAAACGGATGTGCACAGAAGCGCTTTGAGAACTATGCCGAACAGCCCATCCACTTCTTCTTCAACCGTGACTTCACCGGCCGCATGTCGCAGTATGGCATCTCTGCCGACCGCCGCGAGAAGAGTGGCGTGAAGGCTGCCATCATCCGTGAGAAGGGTACCAACGGCGAGCGTGAGATGGCCTACTGCCTCTACTTGGCCGGATTCGACGTGAAGGACGTGATGATGACCGACCTGATCAGCGGACGCGAGACTCTGGAGGATATCAACATGATTGTGTTCTGTGGTGGATTCTCCAACAGCGACGTGCTCGGCTCTGCCAAGGGTTGGGCCGGTGCCTTCCTCTTCAACCCCAAGGCCAAGGAGGCGCTCGACAAGTTCTATGCCCGTGAGGACACTCTCTCCCTCGGTGTGTGCAACGGTTGCCAGCTGATGATGGAACTGGGTCTCATCACACCCGACGACGAGAAGAAAGGACACATGCTCCACAACGACAGCCACAAGTTTGAGTCGGCCTTCCTCGGTGTCGAGGTTCCTCAGAACAGCAGCGTGATGTTCCACTCGCTGAGCGGCAACAAGCTGGGTATCTGGGTGGCCCACGGAGAAGGGAAGTTCTCGCTGCCTTACGACGAGCAGCACTACAACGTGGTGCTCAAGTATGCCTACGACGAATATCCCGGCAACCCCAACGGCTCAGACTACAGCGTGGCCGGCATAGCCTCGAAAGACGGACGCCACCTGGCCATGATGCCTCACCTGGAGCGCGCCTGCTTCCCCTGGAACAATGCCTACTATCCCTTGAGCCGCCGCGAACGCGACGAGGTGACACCTTGGATTGAGGCCTTCGTCAACGCCCGCAAATGGGTGGAGGAGAAACTGGGCAAGTAAGTTATCACACCATTTTGACTTATCCATGAAAAGTGAGAAGACGACACCCAAGATGCCCGTGGTCAAAGACTCGGCCCAACTGTTCCGGTGGCTACTGTTTGTGGCCACAGGACTGTGGCTGATTATCCGGGGCAATCTCTTTTCGCCGTCTGCCTGCCCCTGGCGCTTCTGCATCAGCTTGTTCCTGATAGCGGCCATCCTGACAGGGGTGGGGGTGATGCGAATCCATCCCGTGCGAATGGTGTGCTATGCGATTGTGGGCGGACTGCTTTTGCTGTATTAGCCTTACTGACACCATGAGCGGGTGCCGACGGGCACTTACACATAAACAACGGAAATGCGGAGACACCGAGCATACTCGGCCTCTCCGCATTTCTGTTGTTAAGTAGGTGCTCAAAATTAATTCGAGCCGCACCCACTATCATGGATGTGATGAAGTGATGCCACCTTAATGATTTTTTATTACATTCTCTCATTTTAAGAAAACTACGTTGCCTGATTACGAAGAGAAACTTGCCTGATTACCGGGAGAAACTTGGCAGGTTTCTCTTCGTAATCAGGCAACTTTCTCATTTCAGCCG
>CALGHW010000354.1 GCA_937916075.1 uncultured Prevotella sp. | reverse complement strand
CGGGCTATTGGAACGGATATTCCCATTATCAGACGATAGCCAACTCTTTTGTCATTCCTGAGCACATCAACATCACCCTGACGCAAGGCGGCAGCACACCGCTGACCGCCGAGGTGTATACCGCCATCACCCAGGGCAGCGGCGACTTCGACCCGAGCCGCGACGAGGCACAGGTGACGGCCAACGTCACGGCCAACGACTGGAAGGTGCTGGTCAACAAGGCCGCCTTCCATGCCGGCAAGAGCGCTGAGGCTACCGCCCGGGTGGTCAAGGGCAGCGAAACCTTGTTTGAGGCGTCGGCCAGTGCCACGGGCGCAGTGACCAACGACGAGGCCTCCATCAGCACAGGCAAGGTTGTGGCCCGGGTATTGGGCGGCAAGGTGCGCGTGGAAGGCACAATCAAAGACGGATTCCAGCACGCGATGGAGCAGGCTGACAAGAATGACGAGAAGGAGAACAGCTACAAGCAATGGATAACCAATGCCAACGCCTTGATGGATGTGAAGCTCTATCTCGACGACAGCAAAAACGCCAGCGCCTCCTTGGTGCTCTTGCCTTTTGTTGACCGCTATAGCAGTCCTTATTACAGCTATGAGTATTGGTACAATGAGCCGGGCTTGCTGTTTACCGACGGTACCAGCTACACCTTCAGCGAATACTTCGACGACGGAAGTTTCAAGACGGTCATCAAGAACTTTGAAAACCTCATGGACAGTTTCGCCCGTATGTTTGGCGACGACTGATGCCGACTTGACTACACACCGTGACATTCAGAAACTTTTTCTTCATACTCAGTATCCTGTATACATCGTTAAGCGTGTCGGCCCAAGAGGCCGACACGCTTCATCATCGTATGCTCCGTGATGTCCAGGTGAAGGGCCATAGGGCGCGCAGCTATCTGAAAGCCACTCCCGGTGTGAGTGTCATTGATATGCAGCTGCTCGACTTCATGCCCCGCATCATGGGCAATGCCGACCCTATGCACTACGCCCAGCTCCTGCCCGGTGTGCAGACCAACTCGGAATATGACGCCGGACTGCATATCCAGGGGTGTGACAACGCCCACAATCAGGTGTCGGTCAACGGCATCCCCCTGTATAACGTGTCCCACATGCTGGGCTTCTTCTCCGTGTTCAACGCCACCCATTTCTCACGGATGAGCCTGGCCAAGTCGCCTGTCGGCGCCGCCTCGGCCAACCGTCTGGGCGGAATGGTCGATATGCAGACGGCCGACACCGTGGTCAGTCGTCTGGGCGGCGATGTGTCTGTCGGTCCGCTCTCGTCGCAGGCCACGCTGCGCCTTCCGCTCACGCGCCGCTCGTCGCTCACCCTGTCGGCCCGCGAGGCCTATATCAACCTGTTTTATTCGCAGTGGCTCAAGACCGACGATGAGGCCGTGCGCTATGCCTTCGGCGACTACAACCTGTCGTACCTCTACCAGCCCACCCCTCGGGACACATGGCGCGTGGATGCCTATTTCGGACACGACAATGTCAAGCAGGGCGACGCCAGTTACGGCTATGACGCCGGCATGCGGTGGGGCAACCGCATGGCCTCGCTCCACTGGCGCCATCAGTTTGGTGGGGCCACATTCACGCAAAAGATTTTTTATACCGCCTATCAAAACCGCTTCCGGCTCGACCAGACCAGTGTCAGCTTGACCTTGAAGTCAGACATCTACGACCTGGGCTACCGGGCCGACCTGACTGCCGGCCGCTGGAAGCTGGGAGCCGCCCTGACCCGCCACTCCATCCTGCCCCAGTGTCCCGACGTGTGGGGCTCCATCAACAGTGAGTATGAAGATGAGCCCCGCCAGCGCGCCATCGAGTCATCGCTCTATGCCTCTTATCAGTGGGCGATGGGCCGTCGGCTGACGGCCGACCTGGGCGTCCGGGCCACCCTGTACCACCGTGACGCATCGGCCACCTATTTTCATGCTGACCCCGGACTGACGCTCCGGTTGGCCACGGCTCCCGACGCCAGTTTGTCGCTCCATGCGGGCCTCAAGCACCAGAACCTTTTCCAGACCGGGTTCTCCCAGTTGGGCCTGCCCACCGAATTTTGGTTCTCGGCCGGTCGATACAAGCCCCAATATGCCTGGCACGCATCCGTGGAATATGCGGCCTACTGGGCCGAGAAGACCTACCGGCTCTCGGTCGAGACCTATTACAAACGGCTGTTCCATCAGGTGGAATATGACGGCAATGTCTTCGACTTCATCTATTCCTCCTACGACCTTGACCAGACGCTCCTCTGGGGCAAGGGTTACAACTACGGTGTCAACCTGCTGCTGGAAAAGCGGAAAGGGCGGCTTACCGGTTGGGTGAGCTATGCCTATGGCCGGGCCATGCGCCGTTATCCCGGCACACGCTATACAGGCACTTATCCCGCCAGTCATGAGCGCATCCACGAGTTCAACGCCGTGGCCACCTGTCGGCTGGGCCGCCGGTGGAGCCTGGGGGCCACCTTTGTGGGAGCCTCGGGCACCCCTTATACCAAGGTAGAGCAGTTTTTCCTGATGAGCCACCACCTCCTGGCACAGTACGGTCCCCACAACGGCAGCCGGGTGGGCATGTATGGTAGGCTCGACCTGTCGGCCAGTTATGACTTCCGCACCCGCAAAGGTCGCCGCAGCGGCATCAACCTGTCGCTCTATAATGTGACGATGCGCCGCAATCCGCTGTTCTATCGGCTTTGTATCACCAAAAATCCGCCGCCCCGCATGGGCTACCGGCCGTTCTCCTTTGCGGTCAGGCTCCTGCCGTCGGTCAATTATTATTATAGTTTCTGATCCCGTATGCCATGAATAATCGTATGGAAAAGTTTTTCTCCAAGATGTCGCGCCTGTCAGTATGGCTCGTCGGCATCCTGCTTTTGTCGCTTGTCGTCGTCTCCTGCCGGGTGGACGACGTGGTGTCGGCCCCCTCCAGCCTGGTGGTGGAGGGATGGATAGAAGACCAGGGTTTCCCCATCGTGAAGGTGACCCGCTCGGTCAGCTTAGGTGGAGATTTTGTCAACCTGTCCGAACTGGACCATTATGTGGAACACTGGGCCAAGGTGACTGTCAGCGACGGTGAGCAAGAGGTTATCCTGACGGGCAAGTACGACAAGCGCTATTATCCGCCCTTCATCTATACCACCGGCTTTCTGCGTGGCAAGGCCGGCAAGACCTACCGGCTGACGGTGGATGCGCCCGACGGCAGCCACGCCGAGGCCACCACCACCATTCCCGCGCCGGCACCGATAGACTCGTTTCGGGTGGAGGAGGTGACGGTGGGCGACAGCACCATGTGCCAGCTGTATGGCTACACGGCTTTTCGCGGCCCCTGCAAGCTGTTTACCCGGGAGCTGATGAAGGAAACCGAGTTTGGCAGTGCCTATTTAGGCATCTACGACAGCACGGCGCTGGCCAAGGACGGTTGTATGGCCATCAACAGGAGTCGTGACGGGCTGTCGTCCGGTCACTTCACCCCCTTCTTCCGGGAGGGTGCTCAGGCATACGTCAAGTTTGTCACCCTCACCCCCGAAGGCTACCGCTTCTGGCGTGGCTTTGAAGACATGGCCAGCCTCTCGCGCAATCCCCTGTTCCCCATGACCGATAATCTGCCAGGCAATGTCCATGGCGGGTTAGGATGCTGGCTGGGCTATGGGGCAATGTATTATGTGGTGAAGGCGTCCGCCCGTCAGTCGGACTTTTTCAGCCGCGCTTGTTCTCCAGATAGCCCAGTTGGGCGGCCAGCATACTGATGAGCGGCATGTGGCATCCCCGCTTGCGGGCCTCCTCCATGGGGCGCTGGTAGAGGTAATACAGCTCCATCGGTTGTCCGTGGTCGTGGTCAAACTTCATGCTCGACGCGAACGACGGCATGCGCCGCGTCATCTCCATCATGCGCTCGGCATAGTCCTCGTCCACGCCCTGTGCGCCGCAAGCCTGCGCTGCCCGGATTACCTCCCTCATCATCTCGTGAATGGTCTGCGCCATGGGCGCATAAGCTATCAGGCTCCCGGCCGACGGAGCGTCGGCCGCCACGGTCATGCCGTTGAAAGGCATGTTCCACACCGCCTTCTTCCACCTCATCTCCTGGTATTCCATCAGTTTGGCCTTGATGCCGGCCGCCAGGAAGTCGTCCATCATGCGCTGCAGCCGTTCCGGCTCACGGCAGGAGAAGTTGCCCACTTGGAGCAACCCGTTGCTGAGGTGGGTGATATGCCCCGGTTCAGGTTTGAGTGTGCAGATGTAAGCCACGCCCCCCAGCAGTTGCAGTCCGGGCATGGCCTCCAGCAGGTCGGCCTCCATGCCGATGCCGTTCTGTACGAGCACCACCAGTGTGTGGCTGTCCACGACCGGCCTCAGCAGTTGGGGCAGCAAGTGGTTGGCCGTGGTCTTCAGGGCCACGATGACCACGTCGCACGTCGGCATGTCGGCCGTGTCCCGGTAAGCCCTTACGGAGCTTAGCCGATAGTTGCCGTCACACGAGTCGATTCTCAGTCCGTGGGCCTTCACCTGTTCATAATCACTGTGCAGCAGAAAGTGGACTTCCTGTCCCGCCTTGGCCAGCAACCCGCCATAATAGCCGCCGATGGCCCCTGTTCCGATAATGGCATATTTCATCTTGTTCTTGTTTTTAAAATTCATCCCATGTTTGTTGATAGGTGCAAAGGTAGTGTAAAGATTGTGCAAACGAGCGAAGCACCCCGTTCTTTTTTTTGACAAACGCCATCCTTTTGGTCATTAAGGGCCAGCGGCTATTACCCTTGAATCATGGAGAGAGCGTGCGGGGTGGGTGAAAATGTCACGCCAAGTCAAGTTTGTCCAAATCAGCCTGCAGGTAAATAAAACAACGTTTTGTTTCAGATACTCAGAATTTCTTTTTATCTTTGCATAGATAAAAAGAAACAAAAAAAATTGTGAAAGACAAAGATTTGAGCCTTTTAAAACAGGTGGAATATCCCGATGACCTGCGCAAGTTGTCGATAGGCCAGCTCCCGGAGCTGTGTCGCGAGTTGCGCCAGGATATCATCGACGAGCTGTCTGTCAATCCGGGTCACCTCGCCTCCAGTCTGGGCGTGGTCGAACTCACCGTGGCTCTACACTATGTATACAATACCCCCGACGACCGCATCGTGTGGGACGTGGGCCACCAGGCTTATGGCCACAAGATACTCACCGGCCGGCGCGAACGCTTCTGCACCAACCGCAAGCTGCACGGCATCATGCCCTTCCCGTCGCCCTTGGAGAGTCCTTACGACACCTTCGCCTGTGGTCATGCCAGCAACTCCATCTCGGCGGCGCTCGGCATGGCGGTGGCCGAGAAGCGCAACCATACCGGCCGCCAGGTGGTGGCCGTCATCGGCGACGGCGCCATGAGCGGCGGCCTGGCTTTCGAGGGGCTCAACAACGCCTCGTCCACCCCCAACGACATGCTCATCATCCTCAATGACAACAACATGAGCATCGACCGCAGTGTGGGTGGCATGAAGCAGTATCTCATCGGGCTGAACACCAACAAGACCTACAATGACCTGCGCTTCAAGCTGTCGCGCTGGCTCAAGTCGCGCGGCTATATGGGCGACGACCGCCGCAAGGGCCTCATCCGCTTCGGCAATGCCCTGAAGTCGGCCCTTAGCCATCAGCAGAATATGTTTGAGGGCCTCGACATACGTTACTTCGGTCCCTTCGACGGGCATAACGTGGCCGAGCTGGTGCGCATCCTGCGCCAGTTGAAGGACATGAAAGGGCCCAAACTGCTCCATCTGCATACCGTTAAGGGCAAGGGCTACAAGCCAGCCGAGCAGGCGGCCACCATCTGGCACGCCCCCGGCCGGTTTTGTGTGGACTCGGGCGAGCGCATCGTGGCCGACACCACCGGTATCCCGCCCAAGTTTCAGGATGTATTCGGCCACACCTTGCTGGAACTGGCCCGGCAGAATCCCAAGATTGTGGGCGTGACGCCCGCCATGCCCACAGGCTGCTCGATGAACATCATGATGAAGGAGATGCCCGACCGCGTGTTCGACGTGGGCATCGCCGAGGGGCATGCCGTCACCTTCTCGGGCGGCATGGCCAAGGAGGGCCTGCAGCCTTTCTGCAACATCTACAGTGCCTTCGCCCAGCGTTCGTATGACAATGTTATCCACGACGTGGCCCTGTTGCGCCTGCCGGTGGTCCTCTGTCTGGACCGTGCCGGCCTGGTGGGCGAGGACGGCCCCACCCATCACGGCGCTTTCGACATGGCCGCTCTGCGGCCCGTGCCCCATCTTACGATAGCCTCGCCGATGGACGAGCATGAGCTGCGCCGGCTGATGTACACGGCCCAGTTGCCCGGAGCCGGCCCCTTCGTCATCCGCTATCCCCGCGGCCGCGGGGTGCTGGTGGACTGGCGTTGTCCGCTCACCGAGGTGCCCGTGGGCACCGGCCGCTGCCTCAAGGACGGCCGCGACATGGCCGTGCTCACCATCGGCCCCATCGGCAATCTGGCCGCCCAGGCCATCCGTGAGGCCGAGGCCGAGCGTCCGGGGCTCAGTGTGGCCCATTATGACATGCGCTTCCTCAAGCCGATAGACGGCAGTCTGCTCGACGAGGTGGGGCGGCGCTACAGTCGCATCGTCACCGTGGAGGATGGCGTGCGCAACGGCGGACTGGGCTCGGCCGTCACCGAGTGGATGGCCGACCATGGCTATACGCCCCGCATTGTCCGGATGGGCCTGCCCGACGACACCTTTGTGGAGCACGGCACCGTGGACCAGCTGCAACATATCGTAGGTATAGACAAAGATTCCATCAAAAAGCATTTGCTGTCATGAAGATTATCATAGGCGGGGCCGGAGCCACCGGCACCCATCTGGCCAAGCTGCTCTCCCGCGAGCGGCAGGACTGTGTGCTCATCGACGAGGACCCCTCCCGCCTGGAGGGGCTCGACACTGATTATGACATGATGACGCTCCAGGGGTCGCCCACCAGCATCAAGGTGCTCGAGGAAGCGGGCGCCGATGACGCCGACCTCTTTGTCGGTGTCACACCCGACGAGAGCCGCAACATGAACGCCTGTATCCTGGCCCATGCCATCGGCACGCGCAAGACCGTGGCCCGCATTGACAATTATGAGTACCTGTCGCCCGAGCTGAAGCCATTCTTCAGCAAGCTCGGAATCGACTCGCTCATCTATCCCGAGGTGCTGGCCGCGCAGGACATCAACAACGGCCTGCGCATGAGCTGGGTGCGCCAGCGGTGGGACGTGCATGGGGGAGCCTTGGTGATGCTGGGAGTCAAGCTGCGCGACAAGTGCGAGGTGCTCAACCGTCCGCTGCGGGAGCTTTGCGGGCCGGAGGACCCTTATCATATCGTGGCCATCAAGCGCGACGGCGAGACTATCATCCCCGGTGGTAACGACGAGCTCCACTATCTCGACTTCGCTTACTTCATGACCACCAAGGAGTATATCCCCTATATCCGCAAGATAGCGGGTAAGGAGCATTATGAGGATGTGAAGAACGTCATCATCATGGGAGGCGGCAAGACCTCGGTGAGGGCAGCCTTGACCACGCCCGACTATATGAACGTCAAAATCATCGAGGCCGACGAGCGCCGGTGTGACCGGCTCAACGAGCTGCTTGGCGATACCGACACTATGGTCATCCACGGCGACGGCCGCAACATCAGTCTGCTCCTGGACGAGGGCATCCGCAACACCCAGGCCTTCGTGGCCCTCACGGGCAATGCCGAGACCAATATCCTGGCCTGTCTCACGGCCAAGCGGCTGGGGGTGCGCAAGACGATAGCCATGGTGGAGAATCTTGACTATGTGAGCATGGCCGAGGAACTCGACATCGGCACAATCATCAACAAGAAGACCATCGCCGCCAGCCACATCTTCCAGATGCTGCTCGACGCCGAGGTGAGCAATATGCGCTCGCTGATGCTCGTTGATTCCGATGTGGTGGAGTTTGTGGCCGCCAAGGGGTCGCCCGTGACCAAGAAGCCCGTGAAGGACTTGGGACTGCCTTTTGGCGTGACCATCGGCGGACTGGTGCGTCATAACGAGGGGATGCTCGTGGGCGGTAACTCGCAGATAGAGGCCGGCGACTCGGTGATGGTGTTCTGCCATGAGCAGAACCTCAAAAAGGTGGAAAAATTCTTCAAACCTCATACGCTATGGTAAACCTTCGCCTTGTCCTGAAAATCATCGGGCAGCTGCTCTTCCTGGAGGCGGCTTTCATGCTGGTGTGTACGGCGATGTCCGTATGCTATCAGGAGGACGACAGCATGGCCTTTATCATGTCTTTCTTCATCACTGTCTGTGGTGGTATGCTGTGTAAATACTACGGACGGGGGGCGGCCAACAGCCTGAGCCGGCGCGACGCCTATCTGGTGGTCACGCTGACCTGGATTGTGTTCAGCCTGTTCGGCATGTTGCCTTTCCTTGTGGGGGGCTATATACCCCGGGTGGCCGATGCTTATTTTGAGACCATGTCGGGGTTCACCACCACCGGGGCCACCATCCTCGACGACGTGGAGCGCCTGCCGCATGCGGTGTTGTTCTGGCGCAGCCTGTCGCAGTGGATTGGCGGTCTGGGCATCGTCTTCTTCACCATCGCCGTGCTGCCCTCGCTGGTGGGCGGCAATATCAAGGTGTTTGCCGCTGAGGCCACGGGACCTGTGCGCACCAAGATGCACCCGCGGCTCAGCACCAACTCCAAGTGGATTTGGTCGATATACCTTTTCCTGACGGTGGCTTGTGTCCTGTCCTTTTGGGGGGCGGGGATGGACTGGTTTGACAGTGTGAACTATTCCATGTCTACCACGGCCACCGGCGGTTTCTCTACCCATAACGACAGTACGGAATACTTTCATTCTCCGCTCATCGAGTATGTGGCCATCTTCTTCCAGTTTAT
>CALGHW010000353.1 GCA_937916075.1 uncultured Prevotella sp. | reverse complement strand
ATCCTGCCCTTGCAGGAAAATATACAGGCATCTTTTCCTGCAAGGGCAGGATGCGCAACTCCAGTTTCCGGCAATCGGCCGGCAGCCGCCACAGTCCCATCAAGAACGGACGACCGTAGTAGAAGTTGTCGGCCACCAGCTTCCCTTCGGCATACAGTCGGGCACAGTCGCCCCGATACATAATCTGGAGCAAGGCGTCCTTACGCTGGCCGCCCTCGGGCAATCCGCTTATCTCATAGACGGCAGCCGCCTTGAAGTCAGTGTCTGAAGGTTCCTCGGCCACTTTCTGCACACCCAATGTAATGGTGCGCGGCGCGCCAGCCTCCCGGATTTTCCTGACGGAGGGATTGGGCCAGGCAATCTTCTTGCCATCCGACTCAGTATTGGCAGCAAACAGATGAGCGGCCGTATCCGAATCCACCAGATAGATGTTCTTGTAAACTGGCTTGGCGGTGCCCTTGGCCTTCACGTTCTTCAGCACGCGTCCGTCCACACAGATTTCTGTAGGGATGCCCTTGATTTGCTCCAAATAGATTTTTCCGTCGCGCTTGGCCACCAATTGAGCCGTGGCATAACGGATGCCGTCAATGTTAACCGGGAAGATACACACCGTCCCGGCAGACACGGTCATCGGCCGTTGCGGAAACTGTATGCCGCACACATCAAACCGCACATTTTTCTTGTCCGTCAATGGCTGCAGCCGCTCATAGTTGTTGACAAAGACAAATCCGCTGCCATCCTTGGAACGGTAAGCCCAGCGCAGGTGCGAGTCATCCCCCTTCTCAATATCCTGGCTACAGGGGAATGTAGCTTCCATCGGGGCCAGTATCTCGGCATAGTCGTGCATGAACAGGTGCAACTTGCGCAAAGTCCAGTAGTGGGGATTGCGCTGTCCAAACTCGCCGAGCGGTGCCTGAAAGTCGTAGGTCTTCACAGGGAGGTCATTATAGTTGGTGGCCTGCGTGCGCTGGTTCTCGTTCAGATAGGCCGCAGTCCCGTCGTCGAGCGTTCCCTTGGCAAACGCCTCGGGATTAGTGCCGCCGTGATACATATAATAGCCCAGCAGGTTGCTGCCGCTGCCCAGCTTAACCACAGCCATCGAATAGGCGTCTTCCGGATACACATAAGGCCGCCGGTGATAAGCCGTGGCCATACCGCCACCCAGCTCACAGGTGAAATAAGGATATTGCTCGTCGCCCTTGTTGATTTTAGCCTCCTGCTTACCCAATTGCTCGGTGGCGATGGCCGTACTGCTGCGGAAAGCCTTGAAGTTGAACGCCTTATAATAGTTGCCGGCTGTCTCCGTCAAACTGCGCTCCCAGAATCCGTCGGCATAGTCGCCATAAAGGGGTATCATCTCGCCATAAGGCACCGGCGTGCGCAATTCGGGCCACCCCGTACGAGTGTAGAAAGGCAGGTCGAAACCTATTTTCAGGGCCATTTTCTTCAGGGTCATCAGGTAGCTGCCCCGGCCACGGTACTCATTGTCAAATTGGGCCGCTATCACCGGACCGCCGTCTTTCCACTGCAGTCCCTGCACCTGGGTGAATATCTGCCGGTAAAGCAGTTCGGTATATTTCAGGAAGGTGGCGTTTTCCTCGCGCATCTTACATCCCTTCGTGAACATCCAGTCGGGTATGCCGCCGTTTCTCACCTCGCCATGACAGAACGGGCCCAGGCGGAGCACCACGGGCATATCCTCCTCACGGCATATCTCCAGAAAGGCGCGCAGGTCGCGCTGTCCGCTCCAGTTGAACACGCCTTCCTGCTCCTCGATGTGGTTCCAGAACACGTAGGCGGCAATCACCGTCACGCCTCCCTCCTTCATTTTCTGAATTTCCTCGCGCCATTCGCCTTGTGGTATGCGCGAATAATGCATCTCGCCCATGACGGGCACCACGCGCTTGCCGTCAAAAATCAGGCTGTGCGAGTCCCAACGGACTGACTGGACAGGAATCTGTGCCGGCACCTCAGCCACCCCCAGTATAGCCAGGAGGGAAAGAGCCCATACGGTTTTCAAAGTTTTCCTCATTGTTTTTTTGATTCGTTGTTTTTAAGTTGATAGCAAAATAAAGATGTTGCAAAGTTACCACTTTTCATCTAAAATGAAATGGATTTCATGACTAAAATACATGGACATTCTAACGATTGTCCACTTTTTCTTATTAACTTTGCATACATGAATGACATCAAGATAAAAAACGGATTTCGTGGCGAACGCTCTATCATCATGCCTGCGATGATTCTCCAAATGGCAGACGCAGACCCTGTGTTGCACACCCTGCATGTGACCGACATAGGATATTACCCTCATGCCACCTACCATTACCGCGAACGGACTACACCTATTGACCAATACATACTGATTTACTGCGTCAAAGGCAGCGGCCGATACAAGATTAACGGTCACTTCTATACCGTGACGGCCAACCAGTTTTTTATCCTTCCTCCCAACATTCCCCATGCTTATTTCTCCAACAACCAAGACCCATGGACTATCTATTGGATACATTTCCGCGGACTGTTGGCCCCTTATTATGCCGTAAACTCCGAGGCTCCTGTCACCATCTCGTCCGCTTCATCGTCTCGCATGACCGAACGCAACGCCATCTTTGAAGACCTTTTTCAGACATTGTCGGGCGGATACGCCATCGAGAACCTCAGATACGCCACCTCCCTGCTCCACTATTATCTCGGATCATTACGTTATCTGCCGCTCTTCCGAAAGTATCACCAACAAGCCGAAATGGCCCCCGACATGGAAGTCACTGTCATCAATGCGACACTCAAATATATGGAAGAGCACATCGAGCGTCCGCTCACACTTCAGGAGCTGGCTCAATATACGGGCTATTCCGCCTCTCACTTCTCCGCCCTGTTCAAAAGCGGGACAGGCCATAGTCCGCTCAGTTATTTCAACTTACTGAAAATCAAGAAGGCGTGTGAGTTGCTGGAAACGACAGACATGAAAGTCAACCAAATCAGTTGCAAAGTGGGGATTGACGACTGCTATTATTTTTCACGACTTTTTACAAAGACCGTGGGCAT